>DASRZD010000294.1:0-4998 GCA_035686805.1 Armatimonadota bacterium | reverse complement strand
GGTCGTACGCCGCCTTGCCCCTCAGTTCCTTGTGCTTGCTGAACTTCAGGTTCCGCTCCATCGTCATGCACTGCAGCGTTTTGTGGCGGGGTCCATGGTCCATGTTTGTAAACCAGCCTACGTTGCGAAACTTGACGAGTCCCGTGCTCGCATCGTAAACGCCCTCCGCAAACTCACGAACGCCGTCGGCAGGAATGCTGAAGTATGCGTTTCCATTGGCGAATCCCGCCCCGAGCCATAGCTTGGTGTCCTTGATAAGAGGGAAGATCTCCTTGTAGGTGATGGCGTTCTTGGGGCCGATGATTAGGAACTTCTTCCCGTGCTGCACGAGCTGGGCGACGTACTCACGAAACAGGGAGAAGGGCGGGTTCGTGACCACGATGTCCGCCTCTTTCAGGAGCGCCACGCACTCGGGGCTGCGAAAGTCGCCGCCTTGCGCGAGGGGTGTGCGACTGTGGGGGTTCTGCTCCAGGAAGAGCTTGACGTCTTCGATGCCGGTCGCGCCGTCTCCGGTGACATCCTTCACTTCCTCTATCTCGACGGCGAGTGCCTTGGGCTTCTGGCGCTTGCCGTTGCCCTCGTCGTACTCATCGAACGTAAGCTGTCCGCCAGCGATGGGCGAGCCGTCGTAGCTGGTGGAGATGAGCTTTTTCAGGCCGAGCTTATTGAAGTTGGCGGCGAAGTACTTGAAGAAGTTGCTCTCGAAGGGGTCGTCGCAGTTGCAGTAGACGACCTTCCCGCGGAAGGTGTCGGGGTCGAACTCCAGGTAGGCCTCGACCTCTTTCTGGATGTCGACGTACCGGGTGTAGAACTCGTCCCGCCTAGCCGCCTTGGCGGCGCCGAGGCCTTGGTTCAGCGACTTGTTTTCCATGGGCAATTGGGTTCCTTGGCGTCATTTCGGCTAACAAGAGATTCTACGAACCTGCCTATTATCCCTTGTGGGGTGATCAGTGTCAAGTTCGGCTCTACAGGCGCTACTGGTAGTGTGCACCTGAGTCAACGGCTATCTCTCCTCCTCCATCCCCTCGACGTAGAAGTCCTCGGCCTTCTCACGCTCCTTGTCCTCTTCTTCATCCTCCCGCGACAGACTCTCGATCAAGTCCCCAATCGGGTCGGAGTCGTCCCCATAGAGCGCCCCCTCCTTCAAGACCCCACCGGCCTTCAACAGGTCAACCGCCACCTTGTACCTGTTCTTATCCTCCTTGTCCTGGACCATCGCCTTCAGCTCCCGGCAGCACAGCAAGTACAGCACCGAAAGCATCCTCCCCGTCGCCCTCTGATACCCCTTCATGTGCAGGCCGACCGCCTGCCGAAACTCCACTTCCTCGACCCACTGCGTCAGTGTTTCCAGGTTGATCTTCAGCTTTTTTGCCACCTCCGCCTCCGTATCCTCAAACAGCATCTCAACAGCCTTCCGCTTCTTCTCACTCAGCATTTCCCTGTCTCCTCCCTGCCCCCTGTGACTCTGTGGTGAGGAATTTCGCCTCCCATATATATAGCTGAGTTTTTCGCCATTTTTGAAAGTGTTTTCTGTGAACTTTTTGGTAAACTTTGTTCGCTATTTCTCCGTGCCCTCTGTTGGTGAAAAAGCGGTGAAATCGTGTGAACTGGAGTGAACAATCCATGTCAAAACATGAGCATCCGGCATCTTGCAGGTAACCAGCGATCGTCTCTCGAACTGAGTACCATCCAATCCTTCGGAGGGCATGATGAGTGACTACAGATACACCGCTGGGCCGTGGAATATCCATACCGGGGCGGATCCGTTCGGACCGCCGGTGAGGGCGGAGATACCGTTCGCTGAGAAGGTCGCCAAGCTCAAGGAGATCGGCTATCACGGCGTTCAGTTCCATGACGACGACGTAGTCAGCGCCGATGCCGACGCCGCCACCACTCAACGAGTCGCCGCTCAAGTAAGGAAGATTCTCGACGATCATGGCCTCGCCGCCGAGTTCGTCGCCCCTCGATTGTGGGAGCATCCCCGGACCATTGATGGCGCGATCACCTCCAACTCCGCCGCCGACCGCAAGTACGCCCTCGACCGATCCCTGAGGGCCATAGACATCGCGAACATGATTGGGACGAAGAACATAGTCCTGTGGCCGGCGAGAGAGGGCACGTACATCCGCGAGTCGAAGGACTCGGTCGCCATGATCGGGCGCATGCTCGACTACCTGAACGCCCTGCTGGCACACGACAAGGAGATCAAAATCCTGGGCGAGATGAAGCCGAATGAGCCGATGGACCAGGCCTATTGCCCGACAGTCGGCCATTTCCTGGGACTGGCGTATCGGACCAGCGACCCCGGCCGGGTGGGCGCATTGATCGAAAGCGCACATTGCTGGCTGGCAGGCCTCGATCCGTCGGAGGAGATGTCATACGCACTGTGGCATGGGAAGCTGTGGGGCGTGCACCTGAACGACCAGAACGGCCTCAAGTTCGACGAGGACAAGGCGTTCGGCGCGAATAACCTGAGGGCAGCCTTTAACCAGGTGTGGGTGCTGGAGAGGAACGGCTACGGCAAGAATGGCGAGATGGTCGGCTTCGACGTGAAGGCCTTGCGCACGCAGTCGCAGGAGAAGTGCTACCAGCACCTGATCAACAGCAAGCGGATCTTCGAGGACTTGCTGGGAGTTGTGCGCTCGATAGATGCAGGCACGGTTGAGGCATTCAGGGCTTCGAGGGACTATGAAGGCATGGAGTTATACATCGTCGAGCGGCTGATGGGGAGATAGGCCTAGGATGGCGGCCTGTCCTCCAGGAAGTCTATCTCGAAGATAAGAGTCGAGCCGGCTGGAATATTCTCTTTTTCCTCAGCCCCATAGCCCAGTTCCGGCGGGATGATGATCACTCGTTTGCCACCGACGCGCATCCCCAACATGCCCTCATCGAAACCCTTGATCAAGTTGCCGCCCTGGAAAACGAACTCCATTGGCTCTCGGCCCTCATTGAGCGAGCTGTCGAACTTGAACCCGGTGCTCTGAAGCCAACCGGTGTAGTCTACGACCACGGTGTCGCCTGCAAGGGGGGTATCGCCCCATCCGTCCACCAGGTCCACGTACTTCACGCCGTTCTCGGTGGTCTGCTTTTCCGCTACGCTCAATACCTCCAGGTACATGGTGAGGGTCGCGTTCGGCGGGATATTGGGCGGCTTACCAGCATCGCCATAAGCAAGCGAAGGAGGGATTATGAGCTTTCGCTGGCCGCCTACCTGCATGCTCGAGATTCCCTGATCCAATCCCGGTATCACTTTCCGGACACCGCCAATAAAGGTGTATGCGTCTTCGCTTTCGACCTCGCTCCCATTGTCTAGATAGGTCGTGTACCGTACGGTAAACACATCCCCTCGATCCAACGCGGCTCCGTCTCCATATCTGAAGTCTTGAATGATCAATCCTGAAGGCAGAGTAACGGGAGGCGGATACTGTGCGACTGTGCGGGATTCTTCCCCGCCGCAGCCGACCAACATCCAGCCTGCAACAGCAAGTATGAGGAGAATAACAACCAATCTCATGATAAACTTCCTTGACAGCGATTTCCGCACAAGGGGTACTAACCCCTCTAGATGATAGCATTTACCGCCTGCAAAAGCAACCCCGCAACCTACTAGTTTCTGGGTTTTATGTTGAGCAGTTCCACATCGAAGATGAGGGTGAGGTTCGGCTCGATCATAGGAACATACCCCACTTCCCCATACGCCAGCTCCGGCGGTATGGTGAGACGCCTCTTGCCGCCGACTTTCATGGTACGGATTCCTTCATCCCATCCCTTGATGACCTTTCCCTCGCCTAAGGGGAACTCTAAGGGTTTCATGCCCGGCACGTCACAGCTATCGAAGGGCATTCCGCTGGGCTTCCAACCGGTGTACTTGACGACCACCGTGGCTCCCTTCTTGGGGCTCGGCCCTGTGCCCACCCTCATTTCCTGAATCTTCAGGCCGGAGGGAGTGGTGACCATCTTGATATCTATCGGCTTGTACTTCGGGACCTTCTTCAGCTTTTCTATGTCCGGTTTCCTCGGCGCTTCGCTCTCCTGCTCATGCGAATGGCCGCCGACTTGATTCACGTTGATCTTGTTCGTTAATAGCACGAGAACCACTATCAACAGACCCAATGCCACTACGAGGGGCTTTCTCGACCACATACCTTTCCTCCACTATCTATACGCAGGTTGGGCGTTCTTGGTTCTCGGTTCTTGGTGCTTCGTTCGGGGAACGCTGAACCCTGAACGCAGAACGATCACCCTGTCCTCGCAAACTCGATTAGATCGCTGATCTTCGCAGTTGCCATGCAGAAGCATGTGTCCGCACCACCATAATACATGCGCATTTCGTCTTTTTCAAAATCAGGGATCGCCGAGGTGATGAAGACGACGTTCGGGACATCGCCGATCCGCTCATAATCCATTATCGGCGCCATGAGGTATTCTTTACCTCTTGCGATGACTTTCGAGGGGTCATCCAGATCGAGCAAGGCCACGCCGGCTTTGTAGATCAGGCCATTGCACCTTGGGGTCGTGCCGTGATAGATCACCAGCCAGCCCTCGTCTGTTCGAATCGGAGGCGCGCCCGGGCCGATCTTGCCCTGATCCCATGCGAATCGCCTGCTCTCCATGATGCACTTCGGGTTGCCCCAATGGACGAGGTTCGGCGAGTCGCACATCCAGATGTGCCCCTGCCCTCCCGGCTGGAATGGACGGTCCAGGCGGACGTACAGCCCGTTGATCTTCTCGGGGAAGAGCACCATATTGCGGTTCGTCGGCTCGGAGGCGATGGCGACTTTCTCGAAGGTCCTGAAATCAAGGGTCTTGCTCACCGAAACCTGGCAGCCGTAGCGGTTCTCGGCGGCATAGCAGATGTAGTAGGTGTCGCCGATCTTGGTGATGCGCGGGTCATAGATCGCTTCCTCGAAGGTCAGGAAGGGCTCTTCGGTCGGGGCAAGGATTGGGTCTGGCAGGACGTCGAAGTGGATGCCGTCGTCACTCCAGGCCATGCGCATG
>DASRZD010000293.1:0-2096 GCA_035686805.1 Armatimonadota bacterium | reverse complement strand
GGATCTCATAGTCACCATGCCCCTTCACGACGATCAGATCGGTATGCCCGCCCGAGACGACCAAACAAACAAATGGAAAGCCGAACTCGGGATTGGCGAGGAAGTTGGCGTAGATATGGCCCTCGAGGTGATGGACGCCGATCAGGGGAATACTCAGCGCCGCCGATATCGCCTTCGCCGCCGAGACCCCCACCAGGAGCGCCCCCACGAGGCCCGGACGGTTCGTGACGGCGACGGCATTGAGATCGGAGAATCCGACGCCCGCCCCATCGAGGGCTTCCTGAATGACGGCATTCAGCACTTCCACGTGCTTGCGAGAGGCGATCTCTGGCACAATTCCGCCGAACTTCGCGTGCAAGTCGGTCTGGGAGGCAATGACATTGGAAAGGATATCACGGCCATCGCTGAGGACGGCGGCAGAGGTCTCATCGCAACTGGTCTCTATCCCGAGAATGTTCATGCCAAGATGCCGAGTTCCTCTTTATGCTTGCGCAGCGTCTTGAGGAAGTCGCTGCTCCACATATCGTCAATCCACATTACCAGGGCATCTTCATTGTTATTCGTGTAGTAGGCCTTTCGGACGGCGACCGTGTGGAACAAGTATTTATCGTAGAGATTCTGAGCGACCGAGTTGCTCTTGCGGACTTCCAACGTTACCCGCCGAGCGCCTCGACGAATGGCTTCGTCGAGCATATGGATCAGAATTCGCTCGCCGATCTTCTGGCCTCTGAACTCGGGATCAACGCCGATGGTAGTGATGTGAGCCTCGTCCATGATGAGCCACATGCCGGCGAAAGTGATAATGCGGCCGTCCATTCGCGCGACGACATAGTAAGCTGACGGGTTGCGGACCTCGTTCATATACGCGCCGGCGCTCCAGGGGGTCGGAAAGCACTTCTTGTCGAGTTCGGCGACCTCTTCGACATCCTCCAATTGCATCTGCTCGATCCGAATATCGGCCGCCTTTTCGATCACCATCGGAAAACCTCGCCACAGTCTAGCATAAAGGCATCCAAGCGTCAAACGAGGGTCTGGCTCTCGAAGACGGAGTACCCGCGAGGATTGGATGCGAAACGAGGCAAGGTCACTCTTCAGAAATACGGCGTAGGAATTCCCTGCAGCTGCAGGTCCCGTACATTCGCCGAATGTCAGCCGTCAGCAAATCCTTGTCTCCCGTGACCGCGAAATCTGGTTTGGATTCGATTATAGATGCCAGTACTTCAGCATCAGCCGGGTCTCGCAACATCTGCTTGGCAGATTCCACTCTCTCCGTCGAGGGGTGGCCTAGTATCTCATGGTCGAGCAGAGCGATGACCTCGTCTAACAACTGCTCATGGCCCGGAAACTTGCGTGCAAGAACCCTGTGCGCTTCGCCGAGTACGAACTCAGGTACCAGCAGATGGACGTCGCCGGTGATCGCCATCTCAAGGAGACGTGCTTCATTCCCATTCCAGATCAACCCCGAGAGCAAGATGTTGGTATCGATGAGAACTCGAGGCTTGCTCATGTTCTCTTCTGAGCCCTGACCTCGGCAATGGCCTCTTCCAGGTCCTGTCTCTTGAAGGCTTGACTCGCGGCCCTCCCGCGGAGTTTCTCGGTCAGCATGGACAAGCGACTTCTTGTGGGTTTCTCGATCAGCAGTATGCCGTCAATCTCCTCGATGATGATGTAGTCGCCGTCATCAATACCTACCTTTTCCCGTAGTGACTTGGGTAGTACGATCTGGCCCTTGGATGAGACTCGTATCATTCGTGAACTGGGCATGGCCTAACCTCTGGTAAGATATTCTTACCTTCAAGTATACCACGTTCCTGATCATTCGGGAAGAGAAACCTAATCAAGGGCGAAGTGGAATGTCTCGCGCTTGCGATAGTTGCGGGGAATCCCGGCTTGAACCGCCGGTTTGTACTTCCGACTCTCGACCGCGGACACTGCCGCACGATCGAGGTCCGAGCTGCCGGATGAGGAAGTGACCTTCACGCCGACCACGTTGCCGTCCTTGTTGATCGTGTATTCCACCGTGACCGAGCCTTCCACGCCTCTATCTCTAGCGGATTCGGGGTACTTCGGCGCTCGGCGGCCGCTGATCAGTTCGG
>DASRZD010000292.1:0-2237 GCA_035686805.1 Armatimonadota bacterium | reverse complement strand
CGAATCGTAAGATCAAGCTCCCTGGCCGCCGTCTTGCCCGAGTCCCATTCCCATTCGAGTGAGTTCTCCCCCCGCTTGATTGCGCCCGATTTTTCGAATAACTTGTCCGCGCCTGCCGCGATGACCGCCTTCGCACTCCCTGCTGATTTCGCGTCCACATAGATCGCCAGGTTGGCCTTCGCGTCATCCCCGATGACCTGCCCCGGCGCGAGGAATCCTCCGTAGACGCCGGCGCCCTTCAAGGGTGTTCCAACCGCGCGCAGTGAAATATCATCGATCGCCAGAACCTTGCACAGGTTGACGACATTGATCCCAATGTTCAGAGCATATTGGCCGCTCCCGGTTCGGAAGGTCGTCGTGATCTTCTGCCAGTCATATGTGCCCGCCGGGATATTGAGCGTGTAGCTGCTCCAGTCGGTGAAGTGATGCCCCGAGGCGACGTCTTCCCCCCGAACCCATACGCTCAACTCGTACTCCACCCCCGGCAGGACGCCTACGGTCGTATAGAGTCTGGCATAGACCTCCGGCGCGAGGTCGCTTTCGTCATAGAAGACCATGCACCTCTTGCCCGAATGAGGGTTCGCAGTCTCGGAATGGAATCCGGCCCTCGCCCGGGCGTACCATCCCCAGCCGGGGGCATCATTCCCAGGGGTGACGTCCTCGAATCCCGGGTTCGCAATCGCCGGAAAAAGCAGTGAGGCAAACGACGGCATCCCAAGCGCAAGGCAAATCGCAATCAAAACGAGTATCCGCATCAGACCCTCCCGAAAGCATGCTGACACAAGAATGCCATGCATCCCGACCGGATGTCAAGCATTGACACCCCTCGCCGCCTATTCGTACAATAACGGCATGAAGCTCATCCGATTACTCGCCATTCTATCATTGGCCGCGGCTTCCTTTGCCGATCCATCCATCGTGATCCGAAACAACCATGAATTGGATTACTTCGGTCTGCTGACTTTCAAGACCACCCAGCCCGATGGATTCTATAAAGGCAAATCAGGCTATGCCACAGTCAATGGCGGTGTTGGCAGGGGAGTCGTGATGATCGGCGGTGCATCGGAACTGAGCCTGGCCAAAACCCCCGCTCGATTCATTGAAGGGCCATTCTCCATTTCTCCCGGCTGGGGCGGCGTCACCCTCGAGTGGAACGGCCGCACGGTCGGGAACATAGACTTCGGCCTGGTCGTGATCCCCGGCAGAACCGCGACCTGGCAGCAGGTCGAGTTCAAGCCTCTTGCGATGAGGTTCGACAAGAAGTTCGACGGCACGCTGGTCGGAAAGTGCCACTACCGCGAATATGAGATCTCCATCACCCTGACCCCTTATCCCGGTGGATGGATGGATGCCGACGCCACAATTACGCGAGTCATGGACGGCCCGGCTGACGAGTACCTCGCTCTCGCGAGGCGAATCACGATGCCAACTACCGGCATCCGAACTCGCTGGGATGGCGCAGTTGCCGACGGCCTTCCCCAGAGTGATGCGCCCAATCATCTTGCCCACGGCCTCGATTGGTGCTCATGGAAGTCAGGGGGCCTTTCCCTCGCGCTCGTGAATCAGTTCAGCCCCGGATACACCATCGAGCGCCAGCCGGGTAGGTGGGTCGCTGCGAACCACTTCTACACCTGGGAACGCGTGAAGCAGCAAGACAATGACCTCTATTTCATCTCTGAGATCGCCGGTCCAAACCCCGCTCAGGAGAGTAGCGGAACCAGAGGCCTTCGGGCGTACACTCCGCCACTCAAAAGCGAGGCGCACAAGCTCGGATTCCGATTGGCAATCTCCACCGAGCCCCAGCGAGAGGACTCTCTCCTCCTCGGCTATGCCGGATATCGCAAAGTCACCATGACCGGCGAAACGGCGGCCGTGGATATCGGCGTCCCGTATGTCGAATTCGGCACGAGCTATTTCCCGTACTCCACAATGACCGCCAACTTTGACTTTTACCGAACCGCTGGACTCGACCGCGAGGGCTGGTGGCCCTTCTCCCCGAAGATGTGGGAAAAATGGCCCTCGTTCCGATTCTATTTTGACACCGACCTCCGAATCATCCGCGCCATGGGCTTCGACTGGGTGCGCCTACATCACCTGGAGCTTCTCGGCAAGATGGACCGCAGTAATGCCCTCGCATTCCTCGACTTCTACATGGGCACGGCCAAGAAGCTCGGCATGCGGGTGCTGGTTGATACCGCCGGCTCGCCCGAATGGATGACCCTCATCATGGAGCGCTA
>DASRZD010000291.1:0-3520 GCA_035686805.1 Armatimonadota bacterium | reverse complement strand
CCTGGTCAACCGTGGCGCCAGTGATCCTCAGCGCGTCGCGGTCCATGGAGTAGTTATTCTCGGCGTTCGCTGCCGCCGATTCCACGACCTTCGTGATATACCTGGCCGCTTCATTCGGGACGAACTTCAGCATCGCCAGCGCATCGCTCACGCTTTTTCCGCGAACGTTATCCAGCACGAATCGAGCTTTTCTCGGCGTCACTCGCAGGTAACGGCCGACCGCTTTTGCATCCATGATTTCCTCCAAACACCTAATCCCGATTCCTCGGGAGAACCTATGTCAGACGGGTTGACCTCTCGGTATGGCCGCCATGGCCTCGGAAGGTTCGAGTGACCGCGAACTCGCCCAGCTTGTGCCCCACCATGTTCTCGGTGATGAAGATGGGAACATGCTTCCGACCATCATGGACGGCGAGCGTATGCCCTATCATCTCTGGGAAGATGGTTGATCGGCGGGACCAGGTCTTGATGATCCGCTTCTCACCCCTGGCATTCATCTCTTCTATCTTCTTCAGCAGCTTTTCTTCCGCGTACGGACCTTTTTTCAGAGACCTTGCCACTCAGCAACCTCCTTACTTTCTAGCCTTCAGGATGAATTTGTCTGTATCTTTGCGCCGTCTGGTCTTGCGGCCCTGAGCCACCTTACCCCACGGAGTCATGGGGCTCTTCCGGCCGACCGGCGACTTACCCTCGCCTCCACCGTGAGGATGGTCTCTCGGGTTCATGACAACCCCACGAACCGTAGGCCTTATTCCACGATGTCTCGACCGTCCGGCTTTGCCTAATGAAATGTTCTCATGCTCGATATTGCCTACCTGGCCGATAGTAGCCTTACATGTCAGCAACACCATTCGCACTTCGCCCGACGGCAGCCTGACCTGAGCGTAACGGCCCTCTTTCGCCATCAGTTGCGCTCCGGCGCCCGCGCTCCTCACGATCTGGCCGCCCTTGCCGGGGGTCAGCTCGATGTTATGCACGGTCGTACCGAGCGGGATGTTCTTCAGAGGAAGCGCATTCCCCGGCTTGATATCGGCGGTCTCACCGCATACGATCACGTCGCCGACACTCAGACCAACTGGGGCGAGGATGTACCTCTTCTCGCCGTCATTGTAGGCAACCAGCGCAATGCGAGCCGAGCGGTTCGGGTCATATTCGATGCTCGCGACCTTGGCCGGAACATCTATCTTGTTCCGCTTGAAGTCTATGACCCGGTACTGCCTCTTATGACCGCCGCCCCGATGGCGAGTGGTTATGCGACCCTGCGCGTTTCGTCCGCCTGACTTCTTTAGGGGCCGAAGCAGCGACTTCTCCGGCTCTGTCTTCGTTATCTCTTCGAAAGACGAGACCGTCGCAAACCTTCTACCCGGTGATGTCGGCTTGAATTCCTTGACCGGCATGATGTCACATCCCCTCGAATACTTCGATCTTGTAGCCGGGCTTCAGCGTGACTATGGCTTTCTTCCAGTCGGCAGTCTTGCCTTCCGGATGCCGCCCAAGTCTCTTCTTTTTGCCCTTGACTATCATCGTATTGACGCCGTCAACCTTGACGTTAAAGACCTTCTCGACCGCTTTTCCGATCTCGATCTTGTTCGCGGTCTTTCGGACGCGAAATGTATACTTGCCTATTCCCGCACCTGCAACACTCTTCTCAGTCAGAAGCGGGCGCTCGATTATCTCATAAGGATCCGTCATTTGGCCTAGACCTCCCCCATCTTCGCCAGCGCACCTTTGGTAAACAAGACCGTATCCGAGTTAAGGAGGTCATAGGTCGAGATTCCGGGCGCGACTCTCAGGATCAACCAGGGCACGTTCCTCGCCGACTTGCGGATGATTTCATCCGGTTCGGCAATCACGAGCATTGTTTTGCCCTGAACATTCAAGTTGTCCATGATCTCGACAAACCGCTTGGTGCCGATTGCCTCGAGTTTCAGATCATCAACGACGATGATCTGCCCCTCGGCTAGTTTACTGGACAGCGCGCCCTTGATTGCGAGCCGGCGCATCTTCTTAGGCATCCGTATCTCATAATCCCTCGGATGAGGACCGAACACCACGCCGCCGCCATTGTAATGAGGCGCTCGGATCGTTCCCTGCCTGGCGCGGCCCGTTCCCTTCTGGCGATACGGCTTCTTGCCGCCGCCTCTGATCTCGCTTCTGGTCTTCGTGTCGGCCGTGCCTGAACGGCGATTCGCCAGATGAGCTATCACCGCGTCGTGCATCAGCCCGGCATTCACCTTGACCTCGAAGACCTCAGCCGGCAGATTGATCTTCTCAACTTCCGCGCCTTCCGAGTTAACTACGGCTACCTCGGGCATTGTCATTCCTCCATATCAATCCCGATCAATCGGGACGCCATCTACCCCATTTTCGAAACAGTAATCAGACCGCCGTTTGCGCCGGGCACCGCGCCCTTGATCAGCATCAGGTTCTTCTCAGGGTCTACTCTCACAACCGTTAGCCCTCGAACCGTGACCGTCTCACCGCCCATGCGACCGGGACGCTTCACGCCCTTGAACGTTCGGGCTGCATCGGTAGCGCCGCCGGACTGCGGCTTCCTGTGAACCATCGAGCCGTGGGTCTGCGGGCCCCCACGGAAGTGATAGCGCTTCACTGCGCCGGCAAATCCCTTGCCCTTGGAGGTCCCGGTGACGCTGATCTTGTCTCCCGACTTGAAAATGTCAACCTTGATCTCCTGGCCGACATCCAGATCCGAGTTACCGTCAACCTTGAGCTCGCGCAGATATCGCTTCGGTGCGACTCCCACCTTGGCAAACTGTCCCGCCACAGGCTTGGTTTGGTGTTTCACCTCTCCGAATCCTACTTGAGCGGCACTATAGCCATCCTTCTCAGGAGAGCGCAGGCGCGCAACCGTGACAGGCCCTGCCTCCACAACGGTGACGGGAACTACCGTACCCGCCTCAGTGAAGACCTGAGTCATTCCGATCTTCTTGCCCATGATTGATTTAAGCATTTCCAATACTCCAGCTTCTAGAGTTTTATCTCTATGTCCACGCCGCTCGGCAGGTCCAATCTCATCAATGCGTCAATCGTCTTCGGACCCGGCTCAAGAATATCAATCAGCCGCTTGTGCGTCCGCATTTCAAAGTGCTCCATGGACTCTTTATCAATGTTCGGCGCTCTGTTGACGCAGAAGATATTCTTCTCCGTAGGAAGGAGGACAGGACCGGAGATTCGCGCGCCTGTGCGGCGTGCTGTCTCCACGATCCTTTCCGCAGACTGGTCCAGTATTCGATGGTCGAAGGCCTTGAGCCGTATCCTGACTTTTTCTCTACGCATTGACAACTCCTTCGGCAGTTATTCCCTGATCGCCGAGATCACGCCCGCGCCGACGGTGTGACCGCCTTCTCGGACTGCGAATCGGAGGCCTTCCTCCATGGCGATCGGCTGTATCAACTCTCCCTCGAGCGAGATGTTGTCCCCAGGCATCACCATCTCTACTCCCTCGGGGAGCTGGATGGAGCCGGTCACATCGGTCGTCCGGAAGTAGAACTGCGGCCGG
>DASRZD010000290.1:0-2907 GCA_035686805.1 Armatimonadota bacterium | reverse complement strand
CGGTGTCGTTGAGGACTGGGGATACGATACCAGGCTGCTCGCATGGCATGGCTACTGGTTCACATGGCTCCAGAACTACAAGTCCATGATTGTTCCGTAGTCTGCTTGCAGCACGACTAGCTAAAAAAGGCAGTCCCGATTATTCGGGACTGCCTTTTTCTTTGAACCAGGAACGAAGAACCAAGCACTGAGCACTAAGCACCAAGCACGAAGGAACTATTACTTCTCCGCTGTCGCCTGCGCTCTCTGCACGTCTATGTCTATGCCGGGGCCCATTGTGGAGGACACGGTGATCTTCTTCAGATATCTCCCCTTAGCCGCAGACGGCCTGGCCTTCAGCAAAGCCGATATCAGAGTGGACAGGTTCTCCGTAAGCTGCTCGACCGAGAATGATACCTTGCCGATCGGCATATGGATGATCCCCGCCTTGTCCACGCGGTATTCTACCCTTGCAGCTCGCTTGATGTCTTGCACAACCTTTGATACGTCCATGGTGACGGTGCCGGCTTTGGGATTCGGCATTCGTGGGCCGAGGGTTTTGCCTAGCTTGCTGACGATGCTCATCATATCCGGCGTGGCGACGAGAATGTCGAACTCCCGCCAGCCGCCCTGAATCTGTGTAACCAGGTCTTCCGCGCCAACTACGTCGGCTCCCGCTTCTTCGGCTTCTTTGGCCTTCTCCCCTTTTGCGAAAACTGCGACACGGCGCACTTTCCCTGTGCCATGCGGAAGGGAGGTCGTTCCTCTCACCATCTGATCCCCATGCCGCGGGTCAACTCCCAGTCGAACGGCGACCTCAACCGTCTCGTCGAACTTCGCGGACGCCGCGTCCTTCACTCCGGCTATGGCGTCCGCCGGCTCCACGTTCTGAACCTTCTCTACCTTCTTTGCCGCTTCCTGATACCTTTTGCCTCTGTCTGGCATTGATGCAACCTCCTAGTGGTTTAGTTTGCGGCCCGCCGTAGCTTCAGCGAAGGAGGGCCTCCCACAGGCACGACTAACCGGTCACTTCGATCCCCATGGACCTTGCCGTGCCTTCGATGACTTTCATTGCCGCCTCGATGTCATTGGCATTGAGGTCGGGCTTTTTCAGTTCGGCAATCTCGCGAATCTTGGCCCGTGACACAGTGCCGACTTTCTCGCGGTTAGGCTCTCCAGAGCCCTTCTCGATGCCGGCCGCCTTCTTCAGGAGCTCCGAAGCCGGCGGCGTCTTCAGCACATATGTGAACGACCGGTCCTCGAATACAGTGATCTCCACCGGGACAATCGTTCCCATCTGAGGCGCAGTCTTCTCATTATATGACTTGATGAACTCCATCATGTTGATCCCGTACTGCCCAAGGGCCGGGCCTACGGGTGGTGCCGGCGTAGCCTTGCCCGCAGGAATCTGGAGCTTCACCACTCCCAATACTTTCTTTGCCATCTGAATCCTCCGAACTTAGATCTTCTCTATTTGTGTGAAGTCGAGCTCCACCGGGGTGTCTCTTCCGAAGATGGAGATCAGTACCTTCACCTTCTCTTTCTGGACGTTTACTTCTTGGATAGTTCCCGTGAAGTCGGCGAACGGCCCTGCCGTGACGCGGATAACCTGATTGACTTCCCACAGTACCTTCGGCTTCTGGCGCGGGCCTTCAACCGCCGCCAGGATGTTTGCTATTTCCTTCTCCTGAAGCGGTACGGGCTTGTTCCCAGACGAAACGAAGCCTGTCACCCCGGTCGTGCTCTTCACCAGATACCAGGTGCTGTCGTCCAGAACCATCTCTATCAGTATGTAGCCGGGGAAGATCTTGCGCTGAATCTCGCGCTTCTTCCCGGCACGAGTTCGCAGCTCTTGTTCCGTGGGGATGAGAATTCGGAACACCTTGTCCTTGAGGTTCATGGACTCGGCTCGCCGTTCGATGGTGGTTTTTACCTTGTTCTCATGCCCTGCGTACGTATGAACTGCGTACCAGTTTCTTTCCATATCATCCTCTCAATTCCGGCTCAGTCCGCCAAAGCCGGCTTACCAGTGTCGGGTCATTGCTCCGAACAGGTAGTCGAGGCCTCCGATCCATAGCGTTATGATAGCCAACGCGGCCAGCACCAGTGCTGTGGACTTCTTGAGCTCATCATAAGTAGGCCAAGACGTCTTCTTGAGCTCCAATACGCTCTCTCTTACGAACCTGTTTATCCTTTGTGGAATGCTCTCTTTGCCGCCCGTCGTGTTTGCCATGTGTCACTTCCTCATTCGCACGTGAACCATAAAAATGCTCCTCTGCACAGCAGGGAGCCATCTCCGAGGTCCGTATTTTTTAGAATTTCGGATTTCGAATTTCGAGTTTTCGGTTTGGCAGGGCCAGCCGGGTTCGAACCGACGACATCCGGTTTTGGAGACCGGCGCTCTACCAACTGAGCTATGGCCCTGCATTTATGTACGAATATTACCACATTTGCTGCCGGATTGCAAGTAAAATGGTCTATGGTCCAATGGCCCATGGCCGATGCGCAAATTCTCGTTGACCATTGACCATGGACCCTCGACCATTCTGTCTATTTTGCCTCTCGATGAACCGTGTGCTTCCGGCATACTTTGCAGTATTTCTTCAGCTCGATCCTGTCCGGATCGTTGCGCTTGTTCTTGGTAGTCGCATAGTTTCTGGACTTGCACTCATTGCAAGCCAGCGTAATGATCACTCTGACATCGGTTGCCATGAATTACCCTTCTATTCCCTGATCGCCGAGATCACGCCCGCGCCGACGGTGTGACCGCCTTCTCGGACTGCGAACCGGAGGCCTTCCTCCATGGCGATCGGCTGTATCAACTCTCCCTCGAGCGAGATGTTGTCCCCAGGCATCACCATCTCTACTCCCTCGGGGAGCTGGATGGAGCCGGTCACATCGGTCGTCCGGAAGTAGAACTGCGGCCGG
>DASRZD010000289.1:0-8657 GCA_035686805.1 Armatimonadota bacterium | reverse complement strand
CTCACCAGCGCGAGTACAGCGCAGGCACAGGTGGCACTCCAGAGTGGACTTCTGTTCATGTCAAACACCTCCCGTTGTATTGTGGAACGAGTTACTTGGTCCGAAAGGGACTTAGGACCTGGATATCAAGTTGGCGCTTGCGAACTAGGGGATGCCGCTGTTAGTGGAATAGAAGGAAGGAAGCTGCTCAGCGTCAAGACTGTGTAAGGAACGAGCTTCCCAGCGATACCCCATGTATACTCTGATTGGGGCCAGTATATAACCAATCCCCCGCCTTGTCAACGCCTTTTCGCCCTAACTTTGAACGTTGGAAGTTGGAAGTTTGAATGTTGAAAGTTGATCGTGGGCTATTCCGGCAATTTGCAGCCCTTCGTCTCGGGGACGAACCAGATGAGGATAAGGCCGACGACATAAATGAGGGACATCGTCACCGCGGCCTTCTCATATGAGCCGCCGAACCCATTGACCAGCGCGCCGGTCGTGAATACGCCGACCGCCGCCAGGATGCGCCCGAAGTTGAAGGTGATTCCCTCGCCGGTCGCCCTAATGCGGGTGGGGAAAAGCTCCGGCAGATAGAGCGGCAGCCATCCGAAGAACGCGGTGGTGAAGATGCCAGCGATCGCCGCCAGGACCAGAAGTTGAATGCCGAAGGACGAGACGGTCATATAGAGGGCGATGGAAAAGACCAGGCTTCCGATGCAGAACAGGCAGTACGATATCCGCCTGCCAAACCACTCCGCCGACGGCCCGCCAAGGAACGAGCCCACGATCTGACCGAACGCCATCCACATGGCCACAGTCCCGCGCTCCATGACTGCGTTGCCGCCGACCAGCTTGTTCACCCAGGTGGGAAGCCATTGGAAGACTCCCCATGTGCCGATAAGGGCTACTGCCGAGAGCATGCATGCCATGATGGTATTGCGCCTGAGGGTGGGTTCCCAAAGCTGGCCCAGATCAGGTCGCTCGCCTCGCTCGCGGGCTTTCACCCACTTCGCGGGCTCTTTGATGCACAAACGAATGATGAGGGTCAGAAGCGCCGGGACGACCCCGATGCAGAAGATCAGCCGCCATCCCAGATAGCCGAAATGGAGGTTCACCAGCGAGCTGACCAGGAATCCCACGTTCGCCGAGCTTCCCAAGAGTCCCGCGAGGACCGGTCGCCTGGCATTCGGCCATGACTCCATCACCAGGGCGACTCCCAAGCCCCATTCGCCGCCGAGGCCCATTGCCCCAAGGAACCTGCATGCGCCGAACTGCCATGTATTTGTCACAAAGTAAGTCAGACCTGTGAATCCGGAGTAGATCAGAACCGTGATGACCATCGTCTTCACGCGGCCGATTTTGTCGCCGAGCCTGCCGAAGATGAAACCGCCGAGCGATGCGCCGAGCAGGAACAAGGCGAACATGATGCCGACCACCGGGCCTATGGCCTTGTCATCCTGGGTGTGAAGAAGCTCCCTCAGCGCTGGTCGGGCGAGGACGGAATAGAGGCCCATCTCCATGCCGTCGAACATCCAGCCGAGCCACGCGACGATCAGTATGAGCCAGAGGGCGAAGGCGCTTGCCTGCGGTGAACTCGTCGAACCCGTCTTTTTCGAAACTAACTCGTCCATTTGAGCCATGTTATTGCTGAGCCTCGGTTTTTCCTCCCTTACGTATCACGCATCACGTTCCAGCATATCCGTATAGATTCCCGGCGTGCTGTCGGGGATCAGGGTCGCGCCGACGCACTTGGCATAGAAATCCGCCGGGCCTACTCCGCCGATGATCCCGTACGCATACCCCTTCTCACGCATTGCCTTCAGGCAGGCGATGAGCAGGATCTTCCCGATGCCCTTGCCCCGATACTCCTCATTGACGCCGGTCGGCCCGAAGAAGTCAAGGCACGTTGTATCGTATGTCCCGAAGCCGATGATCTTCTTCTCATGCGTGGCAATGAATACCGTCGGCGGCTGGGATGAGAACGCCTGGTCAACCTCATCGGCCCAAATCTCGGAGAACTTGCTCAGCACATATCGCCTCACCACAGAGCGCTCCAGCGGCCTCGCCCGCCGAATGAGGATGCCCTCATCTCTCAGCCGCTCGACCTCCTCCCGATCATCCGGGAGCTTCAGCAGATTCACGAACATATCTGGCATTGTCTACCCCTCGTTCAGCGTCTATCGGTTACGCTGCTCGTTTCGTTGATCGTCATACGGTTACGGACCGGACGTCCCACGACAGACGCTTGCCGATACGAGCCGCGTGCCGCCGGAGCGAGCATCCCGATCCGTCGGGACAACCCCAACCGCTCAACGTATATTTCCGATTCCCTTATACATATTCATCGCCGCGTCCTCGTACATCTTCAGGACCGCCGCCTGCTTCTCGGGTTTGAAGCTCGTGTCCTTGGCTGCGTACTCGGAATATGCCTCGAAGGCCCGAAGCGCCTCCGCCACCAGCGCCTTGTCGAACTCGGACTTGGGCTTGAGGGCCTTCAACTCGGCATACGGCTTGGAGAGGGACTCGGGCAAGGGAATGATGAGTGATGAGTGATGAGTGACCTGTCTTTCCTCCCGCACCTTGACTTGCTTCCCATCTATCTCAACAAGCGCATTCCCTGGAAGCTGGTCATACTTCAGGACGATCGAGTCCCTCCTCGCCCCATCACTCCTCCCTCTTCGCCAGGTAATCAGAATGGTCTTGGTTCCCCACCGAATCGGCTCTTTCTGCGTATACTCAGTGATCGTCGGCGGGATATGCCGAATGAGCACCAGCTCGTCCGCTCTGTAGACATACTCGAATAGCCCTCGGACCGTCGCCGCCGGGATGCCGAGCGCATCATAGCACAGATTGGTCTGCCGGTCCTTGAACCAGACTTCGTTCCCGAAGTCGGTGAGCGGCGCGTCCATCTGGTAGTTGGGGACGAACTTCGCCGCCTGAGCGTTCGACCGCCGAACGTCCTCATACTTCCCCAGGCGGTAGTACGCCATGATCGCCCGCGCCTCCATCGTTGCCCAGAAACCGCCATTGACCCAGCGCCCGAACTCCCACAAGCCGCCGAGTTGGGTGCCGCCCCAGTTCTCGTAGGTGTCATCGAGCGAGGGGTAGTTCGTGATGAGGAAGTCATGCGGGCGAAGCTGGGGTATGGAGGCGATCTTGGCGTAGATCTTCTCGCTCTGAGCCTGATCAACCGCACGGAAGCAGATCGCATCCACGTTCGGCGCGGCCTCGAAGTAGCCCCATTTCTCCTGGCCATAGACCCCGTGCCTCGTCCCGTTTTTCTCCATGGACTTGACGAAGTAGCCCTCGGGGGTCATGATCTGGGCGAGCGAGTCGCTGGTGAGCTTGCGGCGCTTCTCATAAAGGGCGGTCTTCCCCGGGCTGCCGACGAGCTTCTGAAGCTCGATCATCCGATCGAGTGCCGCCAGGTAGTTCACCGAGAGCCCGGCGAGATACCCCTTGCCAAAGGTCCCGTCCGCCTGGCGAATCCCCCCGTAGCTCGGCGCGAGGAGGTTCGCTGCCGGCCCGACCAGGAACAGCCCGTTCTCATCCCGCCTGGTCTCGATGAAGTTGCACGCCCGCTCCAGGTTCGGCAGGTACTTCCTGACGGCGTCTTTGTCGCGGCCGATGAGCAGCATCTCCGCCTGCATCACGACGCCCGCCGCCGTGAACTCGAAACCCCAGTCGTGCATGGGCCAGTTGCAGTCGCCCTGAACCATGTGCGCCGTATTCGGCAGCGCGGCGTCGCACAAGCAGCCGTCCGGCCCGATCAGATCGTGCTCGCGCTTGGTCTTGCCATCGCCCTGGTTATTGAACCACATGTCCTGCGAGTGCTGAAGGAAGGTGAGCCATGGCTCTTGAAGGAACGGCAGCGCGCAGTAGGTCGGCCCGAAGGAATTCTGAATCCACCACGCTCCCCAGGACGCTCCCTCGATGAGGCAGTCCCACTCGGGGTAGTAGAGCATGGAGATATTCGGCGTATCGGGGTTGGGATGGAAGTAGCCGAACGACTGGTCAATGAGCTTGAGGTACTCCACATCCCCCTTGCCGCTGACGTACCGCCCCTGGTACTCGCCCGCGAACGAACTAGTCACCAAGGCCATAAGTATCACCACCCAAATAAGCTTTCTCATATCCCTTCTGTGCTTTCCGTGGGTTTCTGTGCTTCTGTGTTCTTGTATCTCCCCAGTCTCTTCCGCACCTCGAGCATCGCCAAATAGTTGACAAGCGGCATCCCCACAAACGGCGTGTTGCTCGTGCAGAACACGAATCCCCCGCCGGGCATCCCGTCCCTCAGCGCCCGCTCGGAGTCCTTGACCACATCCTCGACCGTCCCCGTCTGGAGGATCGCGCAGCTCACGTTCCCGCACAGGCAGACCTTGTCCCCCACGAGCGTCTTCACTTCCTTCAGGTCAACCCCCGCCTGGGGATCAATCGAGTGGAGGGCGTGGGGCCGGCACTCTACGAGCTGATCGAGTATGGGCATGATGTCGCCGTCCGTGTGCTTCACGGCGTACGCGCCCATCTCGCGCATGCCGGCGATCACCTGCGCCAGGTAGGGGGTCACGAACTCGCGGAACATGCGCGGCGAGAGGAAGGGACCGTCGTTGAAGCAGTAGTCGGCGCACATATTGAAGCAATCAACCCCGACATCCACCAGCTTTTTCGAATGCTCGACCGCCCCATCGGCGCTTTTCTTGAGCTCGGCGTGCACGGCCTCCGATTCCTCCGAAAGCCGAATCGCCTGCTCCATCATGTTCGCGCCATTCGGGATGGACATCGTGCCGTCCACGTGCGCCGTGATCATGAACTTATCGCCCGAAAGCCTCTTCAGGAGCTTGATGGTCTCCACCTGGTCCTCGAACTTATGCGGCCCCATGCTGAGCGAGATCTCCGAGAAGTCGAGGGTTTCCGCTTCCTCGATGTAGAGCTCGGCGTTCTGCTTCAGCAGCCGGTCACGCTCCTGGGGAGTCGCCTGGTCGAGTGCCTCCTGGGAGACGTGCTTCTTCCCCAGCAATTCCTCCGCGAGCTGAAACTGCAGCTCGAAGGTCGGGACTATGTCATCCGGCTCTCTCAGCTCGAATGCGGCAATGAGTCGTTCTTTCGGGGTCATGGATGCTCCTAGGGTAAGGTTTGAGGCTAGTTTACCGCCTTGCGCTCAAGTAGGTCAAACGGCATTCGCTGCAATTCATGCACCCCTGGGAAACATTGGCGTGACCAAGTCCGTCCCAAAACGTTTAGTGACTAAGAAAGGAGGTGACTTACACAAGTGCGGGCGGCTACAGGGCTACCAGTTATCGTCTAGTTTCCCGCCTGCCAATTGGCACGTTTCTTGCATAGATAGAGAGTAGCTTCATTCAAGGCAGTCAGCCACTAGAAAAGGAGAACCTATGAAAGCTTCAGTTGTTCTTAGGTTGTTAGCAGTCGCATTCATCGTTTCCAATTCCGCCTTTGCTGCGTGGGAGGTGACCTACCTCCATCCCTCCGGGTCCACCGGTTCCGTCAGCCATGGAGTTTCTGCCGGGCAACAGGTGGGCTTCAGTAACTCGCATGCGGGGCTGTGGGCTGGGACCGCCGGCAGTTGGGTGGATCTGAATCCCGCAGGCAGCACGGAGTCCCGGGCCTACGATGTCCTAAATGGGCAGCAGGCCGGATGGGCTGAGTTCAACGGCGCGACGCACGCCGGTTTCTGGAGCGGGACGGCGGGAAGTTGGGTGGATCTGAATCCACTCGGTAGCACCGACTCCCGTGCCTACGAGATTGAAGGTGGGAAGCAGGTTGGCTATTCCTATCTCGGCGCTAATCATGCGGGTATGTGGTCCGGGACGGCCGCAAGCTGGGTGGACCTGAATCCTTCCGGAAGTGTTGAATCAGAGGCTCGCAGCATTTCAGGCGGGCAGCAGGTCGGTCTCGCCAATTTCGGCGGAGAGGATCATGCGGGGATCTGGAGCGGCACGGCGGGAAGCTGGGTTGACCTCCATCCCGCGGGAGCGAGGAGATCTATGGCCTCCGGCATCGCCGGCGGTCAGCAGGTGGGGAATGTGAGCCCGGGCCTCTATCCTCATGCCAGCCTTTGGACGGGGACTGCGGCGAGTTGGGCCGACCTCAATCCTGCGGGGAGCACCGTGTCAAGCGCCTGGGGCGTTGCAGCCGGACGGCAGGTCGGGTACGCCCGTCCCGGATCGTACGACCATGCGAGCCTGTGGACCGGAACGCCCGATAGCTGGGTAGACCTCCATTCTTACTTGACTGCTGACTACGGACCCAGCAGCGCATACGCGATCGAAGTGGTGGGCGACGATATATGGGTCGTCGGCCGTGCCAACAATTACACCACAGGTATTCAGGAAGCCATCCTCTGGCACAATGTCATCCCCGAACCTTCGAGCGTCCTCATCCTCGGAAGCGGCGTCCTGGCATTGGCGGGGTTTGTTCGAAGAAAGCGGTGAACGTTCATCGGTATGGCGCCTGGCACCTTGCAGCCTTGGGAAACTTCGGCGTAACTAAACTCGTCTAAGAACCGTTAATACATTGGGAGAGGAGGTGGTGTTCATATGCGCATGCGCACCTGGTAATAATACCAGTTTCCGCCAAATGCCATTGACCGGTTGCACAATCAGTGATAGGGTATTTGTAAGGCTAGAAAGAAAGCCGAATTTGGAAGGAGAACGAAGATGAAGACCAGATGCATTATTACTTTCCTATCAGTGTTTCTTCTCATCGCAGTATTCTCCGCATCAGCCCTCGCCGGATGGACGGTGACCTATCTGCATCCCGCCGGGTACACGGAGTCAGGTGCACTAGGAATCTCGGGAGGGCAGCTAGCCGGAAGCCTGACAGGTCCGACAACCAGCAACAACATTCACGCGGGGATATACAGCCGAACGGCGGGGAGTTGGGTAGACGTTACTCCTGCAGGATCACCGGCAGGAGTCATAAAATCCACTTCCGGGACGAACCAGGCGGGCAGTGCCTATTTCGACGGCCAGTGGCACGCCGGCCTCTGGAACGGAACGGCGGCGAGTTTTGTGGACCTGCATCCAACCGGCGGATACTTCAGATCTGCCGCTGAAGCCGTGTCCGGTAACCAGCAAGTCGGCAGCGTTTCGGTGCAAGTCACAGACGTATCTTTCAAATCTTACGCAGCTCTATGGACCGGAACGGCCGGCAGCTTCGTAAACCTGAATCCTCTCGGGTGCACGTCCTCCAATGCCTTCGGCGTCCTAAATGGGAAGCAGGTGGGTGAAGCGAATGGCCGTGCGGGTTATTGGACCGGAAATGCAGAAACCTGGACGGACATCAATCCGGCCTCATGTGTGGGCTCCAATCTACGGGGACTCTCCGCAGACCAAGAGGTTGGAGAGGCATTTGCCGAAGCCTGGGGCTATAAGAGGCATGCCGCCTTGTGGAGTGGAACGGCCGAGAGCTATGTGAACCTCCATCCGTCGTTAGCGTGGCCGGAGTCCACGGCTTACCGCGTTTCGGGCGGCTGGCAGGTGGGAGCGGTCTGCAATCCGGGGGAGATCTACCAGAGCCACGCAAGCCTGTGGAACGGGACTGCGGAGAGCTGGGTGGACTTGCACAGCCTGCTAAGCCCCGACTATAGCAGGTCGGAGGCCATGGACATCGAAGTGGTCGGTGACGAGCTCTGGATCGCGGGCTGGGTACTCAGTTCGTCGGACAATTCCGAAGCAGTCATGTGGCACTATGAACCCGTCCCCGAACCCTCGAGCCTCCTCATCCTGGGGAGCGGCGTCCTGGCATTGGCAGGGTTCGTTCGAAGAAAGCGGTAACACACTCAGAATGGTTGATGGGGGCAGGAGTTCAACTCCTGCCCCATCTTGCGTGGCATGATTTTCATTGCATTTCCGCCCCTGCTGTGGTAAAATGATGTGTTCGTTCCGCGTTCTGGGTTCTGCGTTCCTGGTCCGGGGGATCGGGAAACGATGCACCATGAACCAATGAACCATGAACGAAGAACCACTTCACGGAGAGATGGCTGAGTGGACGAAAGCGGCCGCCTGCTAAGCGGTTGTGGGGCCTCAAATCCTCACCCCGGGTTCGAATCCCGGTCTCTCCGCCATTTCCCTTTACCCCCAAAGTCTACCGGTGAAGGAACTCTCGCGGCAAACCGACTATCTAATAAGGTGAACGGTGAACAGTAAACAGTGAACGGTGAACGGGTGATCTCTTGACCAAGGCTCTTACAAGGTTCTGCTGCATAATCCTCTTACTGGCTTTAGCTTCTGGTGCTTTTGCTGCGGCTTTGACAGCGGATCAATACATGAACGTGCGGAAGACCCTCGGCGCGTCCGCGCCTCAGATTGCCGGTCTGAAGAGCAATCCATCGGGGTTCGTGGGCAAGATAGTCGAGATCGCTGGGACGGTCACCGGCATCGCGAAATGCGGGGACACCGCCAGCGTCATCCTCAATTGCGCCGGCGAGTCCCTGCTGGTCAAAAGCTCGGGCGAGCTCCCGGCATGCGTGGCAACGGGCAGCAAGATCCGCGTGCTGGTGGAGATCGGCGAGGGGAGCATCGCGAGCCTATCCGACCTGGAGTTGATCGAGAGCATCAGCGACTACGAGATCAGCGTGCGAGAGCGCCAACTCGCGCCTAAGCCTGCGCCCGCGAAGAAGCCGGAAGTCGCCCCGTCGCCCTCTCGCCCCGTCGCCC
>DASRZD010000288.1:0-5460 GCA_035686805.1 Armatimonadota bacterium | reverse complement strand
AAGGCGGTCGCGGCAGCGGGTGATAAGATGCCCCAGAAGTCAACGTTCTTCTATCCGAAGCTGCTCACGGGAATGGTGATGCGCGTCATGGAATGACGTGCAGAATGGGGAATGGTCAAGGGTCCAGGGTCCATGGTCAATGGTCAATGGGCGGATGGGCCGGGGCGGAGGCCGAGGGAGAGGATGAGGGCGGTTGTCATGGCAGCGGCGGTGATGACGAAGACGGTTTGATATGAGACTGCCTGGACGATCAACCCGCCGAGCACGGGGAAGAGGATCGTGGGGGCACTCGCCGAGTTCGCCAACCCGATGTACGACCGGCGTTCCTTGTCAGGGGCGATCTCTAGAAGGAAGTTGGTCAGGCCGATCCATACGCTCGATATCATTCCGCCGACCATGAAGAAAACCAGGCCATAGAGCCAGAGCAGCTTGCTCCCGATCAGCAAGGCAAGTACAGGCGCAAGCACCCCAATCACGATAGATACCAGGATCGAGGATCTGGGTCCTCGGGAATCACTCAGATGCCCCACGAGCGCACTCCAGACTATGCCCCCTGCCACCTGTATGGCAAGGTAGATACCAATCATTCTGCCGGCGACACCGGTGTAGAGGATGTAGAACGGCAGAGAGAGTCCCATAAACCCGATAAGCATCTGAATGATCAGCAGGCGCTTGAGCTGGGAATTCTCCGAGACCATACGACCGATCCTGCGTACGTATTGGAGGAAATTGCCGTCATGCTCCTCGGGAAGGCCATCGGGCTCACGGACTGCGAACAGGCTGACGTAGCTCGCCCAAAAGAAAACCGCTGCCACCGCCATCAGCACGGCGTAGTTGGTGGGATATGGAAGTCCGCCGCGTGCGAGTATGCGGCTTATGAAGAGGCCCGCAAGCAAACCGAGCACACCTCCGCCGACTTGAGTGAGTCCGAACATCCGTCCTCGGGTGCGCTCGGGGATCGACTTGGCGACGAGGTCGGTCCATGGGACGCCGGCCATCCCTTCGGTGAGCCAGAATCCCACGTAGACAACGATGAACACCGCGAGCAAGATAATCCGGTGGCTGGTAAGGAACAAGGTGATCGCGAACAAGGCGATCCCGGCGCGCGAGACCGTGGCAACCTTCATCAGGAAGCCCTTGTGGCGGCGGCGGTTTCGCAGGTAGTGGGCGGTCCAAAGCTGAGGAAGGAATAGCCCGGCAGGCTTGATGGCGATGATCGCACCGATGACGATGGACGAATCGGTCAGGGTCGCCAGGAACGCGGGGAGGATGGTTGACTGGTCAATGAACGCCTGCCCGCAGAGGTAGAAGATGACGTCCATGGAGAGCAGACGAAAACTTCGCCTTACTTCCATCGAATCAGGCATGTTCTCAGCGTTAAGGATTTCCTCGTTCATGCGGCAGATCAACAATGAGTGTGGGAGTTTGGGAGTGTGGGTGTGTGGGAGTCCGAACCCCCATACGCCCATACCCCCATACTCCGCTACATGGCCCGGAGGCGGCGGATGCGCTCCTCGATGGGCGGGTGTGTGCTGAACAGGTTGTTCGTCCAGCCGCCGTGCTCCTTGAGCGGATTCGCAATCCACATGTGGGCGGTGGCCTTGTTCGCAACCTCCAGGGGCTCGGTGTCGGCGGCGATCTTTTCCAAGGCGTTCGCGAGGCCATCGGGGTAGCGAGTGAGCATCGAGCCCTCGGCGTCGGCAAGGAACTCTCGGTGGCGGGAGATCGCCAGCTTGATGAGCGTTGCGAATATGGGAGCGAGGATTGCCACGACCAATGCGATCACCAGAACGATCGGATTTCCCCCACCCCGATTGCGTCTTCGGCCACCCCACCAGAAGCTCCGAAGCAGCCAGTCGGCGATCAGGACCGCCATGCCCGCCAGGATTGCGACCAGAGTCATGAACCGGATATCGTAGTCCTTCACATGCGCCATCTCGTGTCCGATGACCCCCTCAAGTTCCGTGCGGTCCATCTTATCCAGCAAGCCGGTCGTGACTGCGAGCGCCGCGTGGCGGGGATTTCGACCGGTGGCGAAGGCATTGGGCGCGGAGTCGTCCACGATGTAGATCGAGGGGACGGGTAGTCCGGCGGCAATCGCGAGACCTTCCACCGAGTTGACCAGGTGCGGATACTCCTCCTTGGTGGCGGGCCGGGCATGTGCCATGGCGAGGACGATCTTGTCGCTGTAGTAGTAGCTGCCGATGCTGCTGATAACCGCAAAGGCGACTGCGAGCGGTAGGATCTCCGGATAGCCGGTGACCTGGGTGAACAGGTAGCCGAGTCCCACGATGACGACGATGAAAGCGAGGATCAGCAGGACTGACCCTCGGACGTTTGAACTGATTTGCTCGTACATGGGCGAATAATGCGTAACGAGTAATCTGTAAGACGTAATGCGTAAGGAGAGATCAGCAGACTATTACGGTTACGGATTACTCCTTACTCGTTAGAATTGGACTTTGACCGGTTCGCGGGCGACGTCCTCCATAGCGAAGTAATCGTGCTGCGTGAAGCCGAATGTCCCCGCAATCATGCTCGCCGGGAAGGTCTGGATGAGCGTGTTGAGCGACATCACGGTGTCATTGTAGAACTGCCGTGCGTAGGCGATCTTGCTCTCAGTGCCGGACAGCTCTTCCTGGAGCATCATAAAGTTTTCGTTGGCCTTCAACTGAGGGTATGCCTCGGCCACGGCGAAGAGAGTCTTAAGCGCCCCGGTAATCATGTTCTGAGCCTCGCCCTGCTCGGCCACGGTCTTGGCGGATGCCATTGCAGCGCGTGCCTCGGTCACTTTCTCGAAGGTTCCTTTCTCGTGAGCGGCATAGCCCTTGACCGCCTCGACCAGATTCGGGATGAGGTCGTATCTTCGGCGGAGTTGAACGTCAATCTGGGACCAGGCGTTATTGATCCTGTTTCTCAGGACAACCAGGCGGTTGTAGGTGAATACGACCCACAGCAGCAGTAATACTGCAATGCCTGCAAGCACAATGAAGATCAAACCTATTGCCATCCGTTGCCTCCTTTTGGCATGGCATGGCCGCCAGCCGCCTCATTATATACACGGCGGATGAGGTAGTCAAGCGAGTCAATGTTAAGCGCGAAAACGTTGAGGCCTTGGAGGCGTCGCTCGAGAACTCCAGAATAGCGCCCATTGACTTGTTGTCCGAACCGACGTATCATGCACATGGCTGATCGGCCTTTTCTGCCTCATCTCGGACCGCATGCAGCCGCAAAACACTGTGCATTATTAAATCGACAGGTAGGAGGAAACGTGATGCAATTGCTAACCTCGAGATTCGCCAACACCCTGGTACTCTGTGCGTCAATGCTGGCGGCCGCCATTCTGCTTCCAAACGGCTGCTCAGCGGGACTGCTTGACAACCTCTCAGGAAGCCTTCCGAGCATTGGAGACTTCACCAAAGAGAAGCCTACGATCACTACGTCATTGAAAGACGCGCTCACGGAGGTCACGTTTCTCGATGACTTCAATCCCACCGATTTCGCGCCGATGACCCGACTGCCAAGAGGGCCTAGCAACGGGTTCATCCTTGACAGGCCCGGGCTGTTTGAGCTGGACGCACAGAGCTACTGCCTGCATGCCGGGGCTTATGCACCCGGCAAGGGAGAGGGTTATGTCTACGCCCCTATCTCCGGTCCGCGAGCGGACGTCATTCGCAGGATCGCCCAGCAATCGGTAGTCCATCCGGAGATTGACCAGCATGACGTTCAGACTTTGATCTGGGCCATCCTCGCCCGGACGAAGATCAGCGACATGTCGGGCGATATGCGGAATGTTGCGAGCACTCTGCTCACAGAGAAGGATATCACAGACCTTAACGGAGGCGCACTTGGTAAGATACCGGACGAGTTGATGGACAAGCTGATGGGCAAGGTTTCCGATGCCATGCGGCCGATTTTCGAAGCGGAATCAAACATTCGAAACATGTTGACAAGCACGACTTCGAGCTTCGAGGAAGTGGAGAAGGTCGCTGTGCTCATCGGCGACCCGGAACCTGGAGAAGGCAGCCGGGAGATACCCGAGGGGCGATGGTCCTACAGCCCGGACGGATACTTCGTCCGATACTCGCCATCCGGGTATTCCCGAACGCTCATTCAACTCTACGTGCCCGAGGCATTTGCCATCGAGCGCGATTCGCAGAATCGGATCACAGCAATCTCGGATGCCCGGGGCAACCGCATTGAGACCGAATATGACGACCAGATTGCGCCGGTTACGGTGAGCGGCGATCCGGGTGTCAAGGCGTATGCATTCCGTTCGATCCGTTTCGTCAACGTCCGATACATCGGCCCGGAGTTCATGAAGCGAAGTGAGGCGAAGTGGGAGGGCGCAGGGTGGACGCTGGTCGGAATGCCGTCCGGAAAGGGCACGGTGCAGTCGCCGCCCGATCGGTTCTCCGACCTGGCCAAGCGTTATGCGGATATGAACAAGCTGAACGACCAGGTTGTGGATCTGGGGAAGAGGGTGGATAAGCTTACCGGCAATAAGGGTGATCGGCCGAAGAACGCAAACGTGATTGATCTTGGCAGCTACGTCGTCGCCCTGACGTCGGCGCTTTCCGGGAAAATGGAAGGGCAGGGCGACTGGGCGCCCAATCACGCGTACATGGCTCAGAAGGCATGGCAAGCCGAACTGTGCAGACTGCTGGGTGGGAATGCCCTGCAATCGGCTCTAGGCGGGGTGAACGTGGCTTCGACGAATCTGATGGGATTGCTGGCCTTCGGTTCGGATGATGACCCTTGCGCCGGTTCTCCGAGGCCCGGAAAGGGAAAGGAGTTCGATCCGTCCGGGCACACTGCGATGCCGGGAAACACAGACCGGCAGCGACTGCTCCAATCAGCGGCTGACTCCAATGCCGGAGGGCCGAATCCGGACTGCAAGGCGGTATCCGATCGGCTGAACGAGCTGCAGACGATTTACAACGCGTTCAAGAACAATCTGCCGAAGCAGGGCGAGGACGGCGATCAGTACTACAAGCGGATACTGACGATCCTTGGCTACGACGAATCCAAGGGGGGCGTGGCCCCGATGGGGACGGACTCGGGCTCGTGCACGATCATCGTGAATGAGAGTCTCTATGTGAATGAGCCGCCCATATCCCGGGCCGCCGACTGCGTTCACGAGAAATCGCACCAGGCGCGGTGCCGCTGGGCGAGGGATCATGCCACAGGCGGATACCCAAGTTGGATGAATGACGCGAACAACTATCGCAAGGACGAGATGGACGCATATCAGGCGGGGATGAATGCCATGAAAGCCTGGCAGGCCGAGAACGGGTGCCAGTAGCCGGATGCTCGATGCTCGAACCGCCATGAGGAGGATTCCACCATACAGGTGACCTTGGTGCACGTACAAGTCAAGCCGGAAAACGTTCAGGAGTTCATCGAGGCGTCGCTGGAGAATGCTCAGGCCTCGAGTAATGAGCCCGGGAATAGGCGGTT
>DASRZD010000287.1:0-2366 GCA_035686805.1 Armatimonadota bacterium | reverse complement strand
GCATATCGGAGGACGTGGCAGATCATGACTATGCGCCCGGTCTCCCGCGCCACGGCCTGAAGCTCCCTGACCGCGCCTTCGGTGGGTGCGATGGGCTTCTCCAGGAGGATGTGATAGCCCGCCTTCAGGAGGGGCAATGAGGTCGGGACGTGCTCCCGGTCCATCGTGCCATTGATGACGGCATCGGCGAATCTCGGTCGGGCGGCAAGCTCCTCGGCGGTCTGGAAGCAGTTCTCCGGCGGGATGTCATGAATCCTCGCCGCCTGCTCCCGCCTGAAAGCATTCGGGTCCGCCACCCCGACGATCTTGAACTCATCCGGGTGCCTTAGGGCATACTCCGCATAGCACAGCCCCCTATGCCCGGCTCCGACGATGACTGCGGTGATCTGCTTGCTCATTCATTTTCCTTTCTCAAACACGGAGGGGGAATGCCGCTCGCCTCACGCTGCAGCAACTGAGGAATGCCTACCGTTCTCATTGTAGTTCTTGCACGAGTCCCAACCGGATGCTTGCCATAAAGCATCGAAAACTGGGCGTAGCACAACATCCGAAGGTTCTCTACCTCGTTCCTCTATGATAATGTCCGGCAACAACAGTAGGTCCCGGTCTATCCGAAATCGAGCGATGTCCTCATCATCCCAGCGCCAGTGTTCTCCGGGTCGTACTGAGTATCCCTCGACGCCGATGAGGGTCAGCATTAGAACAACAGGTACATTTAGACTAAGTCGCCGTTGCAGTTCGGTATACATGTCATATCGTCCGATGAGCCTTGCCTCTAAGTCTTGGCTATCAATGACACCAGGATCTCGCCCATCTCTACCCACGGATACCGACTCTATCCCCCCATTTCTGAAGAGCTGGACGTATGATGTGTACGCCTCGTCCTGTGCTGGCTTAGCAAAAACAACAAGGCCATCTATGTTGTGCCGGTAGCCGGTTATACCTTCGGTGATTGGTCTCAGTTGCCGCCAGTCGTCTTCAACCATGCTAGCGATGTACTGCTGTGCATCCGAGCTTGCTGCTCCTATCGGTACCAGATGCATTACCAGCTTAGCTCCTTCTGACAGCGGACAGCAACTCTCACCGGATACTATGCGGGCAATCCTTTGGTCACGAAATCGTCTCACTCGGTCAGACCATTCATTGGAGAGGAGAAAGGCAGAACGGAGTTCGGCAACATCGAGTGGATACTTGCCTGCACTGTTTCGCGAGTAAAACCGTGAAAGCCCTCTGTATGTGACCATGTGAGGCAAAACCCAGCTTTGCAGGATACGAATAAGGACAACCGGTCCTTGTGCAAAGCCATTGATAGGACGCAGATGGATTACAGGCACGCGCGGGTCGATCCCGTCTCTAATGATATTATCTAGGCGCCTGATCTCTGCGTCAATATTGGCGATATTGAGTCCTGGAGCATCTTCTGGTTCACCAGTCGGTCGCCCGTTCTCATCTCGTCTTTCCACTATGCCGTATAGTATGTCGCCACCTGAAGCATTAGCAAACGAGCTCACGTCAGCCAGGAACTCTCGCTTGTCTTCATCGCCATTTCCAGGCAATTCCTGCTTGTATTCGAGGGTGCGGGACTCCGCGACAGTATCAGCAATCAGCGCATGAATATCATCCTGGGTAATATCGCCAAGTTGTTTACCTATCATCGGTAGTTCTCCGTCACTCCGTGTTTCAATCCACCCCTGGGAATCCCTCGGGAAGGATCATGTAGACCGTGCCCCATGAGCCGTCGGGGGTCAGCCAGGCCGCTTCGAGGCGCTCGCGGGTATAGATCTTGCGCAGCTTCTCGCCCAACTCCAAGCGCGCCCAGGGATCGTTGAAGACCGGGTCGCCGTCCTTAGTGAACCCACGGATCACCATCAAATGGCCGGAGTTCGGATCAACCTCGCCTTTCAACGTGGCATGGTTCACCGAGACTATCACCGGCACGCCCTTCGCAATCCATTGCTCGATTTGCGAGACGCTCGTGAAGCGAGTGACGTAGGCGCGAATGCCCTTGAACGAGCCCGCATAGGCGACATTGAACGACCAATCGCCCGTCCCGCCGTAGTCCTTGTCGTACACGTTGTTGGCGACCTTGGTGATCCCGACGTTCAGTTCGGGCCTGTGGAGCTTCTTCGACCAGTAGCTCAGCAGCATGGCCGTGGAGGTCGCGCTGCACCAGCCATTGCCGCCGGGCACTGATAGCTGGCAGAGATAGGGCACGTCCAATTCCCTGCCCCAAACCGCCTTCACCTGTGGGATGTCCTCCTGCCAGATCTCAGAATCGTTCAGGTTCACGGCCAGATAGCGCACGGTGGGGTAGGTCTTGCCATCCGAGGACTCGAGCTGGAGCCGGATTTTGAAGGCATCGGCCT
>DASRZD010000286.1:0-6614 GCA_035686805.1 Armatimonadota bacterium | reverse complement strand
CGCTCCCGAGGGCAAGCCGAAACTCGAACCAGGCGTCGCCTAGTCCCGGTGGCCAATTAGATAGTTGAGTTGAGCGGCCATCCAGTCCGGATGGCCGCCTCCACATATGGAGCAGTGGAATGAGGGCGGTCATTCTCCTATTGCTGATCGCAGACATGGCGACGGGGGCTACAATGCCTAGAGGGAAAAGAATTGTTGAGCCTTTCGACTATCAGAACGTCACTCTGGACGATGGATCTCTCAGAAGGCAGTTCGACGACACCCGCGACTACTACCTCCGGATACCGAACGACGACCTACTCAAGGGCTTTCGGTCCAGGGCGGGACGACCTGCTCCCGGTGAGGATCTGGGCGGCTGGTATACAGGCGACATATTCCACATATTCGGCCAGGTAGTATCCGGACTCGCTCGCATGTACAAGGCCACCGGTGATCCCAGGTGCCGGGATAAGACTGATGTCCTGGTGCACGAGTGGGGGAAGTGCATCGCGGACGACGGCTACTTCTTCTATTCGCGAACCCCCAACGCCCCGCACTACATCTACGAAAAAATGGTCTGTGGCCTGGTGGATGCGTATCTCTACTGCGGCAACAAGGAGGCATTGCGCCACCTCAACCGAATCACCGACTGGGCGATCAAGAATCTCGATCAGACCAATGCCTATGCCTTCAACAGCGGTATGGGCCCTACCGAGTGGTATACACTGAGCGAGAATCTCTATCGTGCATACCTCGCGACCGGAGACGAGAAGTATCGTGATTTCGCAAAGGTTTGGGAGTTCAAGCCGTACTGGGACCATTTCGCCAAGAAGACCGACATCTTCTCCGAGGTGAAACACTATCATGCTTACAGCCACTGCAATACCCTGAGCGGAGCAGCGGCGGCTTACACTGTCACCGGCGAGCAGAGGTATCTTGACACCGTTCGCAATGCTTTTGACTACTTCCAGCAGAACCAATGCTTTGCTACGGGCGGCTTCGGCCCGGATGAGCAACTTCTGCCGCCAGATCAGCTTCCGGCGAAGCTTGCCGATTCGACGAATCACTTCGAGGTCCAGTGCGGCTCGTGGGCTGCTTTCAAGCTCTGCAAGTACCTGATATCCTTCACCGGCGATGCGAGATACGGCGACTGGATCGAGCGGCTGGCGGTCAACGGCATCGGCGCAGGCCTCCAGACTGCCGCTGACGGCAGGCCGTTCTACTACGCAGGCTACAGCCTTTCGGGTGCGGTGAAGGAGCCGTCGAATGCCCCGTGGTCCTGCTGCGCCGGTACTCGCGTCCAGGCGATTGCGGATTACTACGATCTGGTTTACTTCAAGGATGCGGATGACTTGTATATCAATCTTTTCACCCCCTCGACCGTCCACTGGCGGGATGCCGCTATCCGCCAAGTGACCCGATTCCCTGAGGGCGACGCCGTGGACATCAGCATCTCGGCCGGCAGACCCTCGGAGTTCGGGATCAAGGTCCGAGTTCCCGGCTGGCTGGCCAAACCCTTGACCGCCGAGATCAACGGGAAACCGGTCGAGGCAAAGGTCAATCCGCTCCACTGGGCGGAATTTCGGCGAGAATGGAAGGACGGCGACCGACTGACGCTGAAGCTGCCCATGGACTTCATGGCAATCAGGTTTCCGGCATCTTCGAAGAATCTTTTCCCGGCGGCAATATCCTGCGGCCCGGTCGTCCTGGCCTTCCGCTCGGGCTCGAATCCCGCCAAACAGGTGGATTTCTCGCATCTCAGCAAGTCGTTTGTGAAAAGCCCCGGCGAGCCCCTGACTTACCATCTTGCCTCGGATCCCGGCGTGCTCGTGCGCCCGTACTATGACTACGAGGAAGGCGAGCCCTACTACCTCTATCTGGACCCCACAAGCCCCTGGGTCCGAACTCCGCATGCCAAGATGGTCTTCACGGGCGAGTGGGGATCAGCAGCCGACTTCAGGATGACGAAAGTCCCGGGCTCGACTGTGGAGGCTTCGTTCGAAGGGACGGACATCCGATGGGTCGGGCACAGATTCGACGATGCCGGCAAAGCGGAGATCTGCATTGACGACAAGGTGGTTGGCATCATTGACCAGTATGGGCCCGTGCGAGGCACGCCTTTCACATGGGAGCATGGCGGCCTTCCGCCCGGACGGCACACGATCAAGATGACCCTTCTCCCGGACAAGAATCCCGAGTCGAGGGATTACTTCATCAACATAGTGGCCTTCGACAGCCAGGTGAAGCAATGATCCAGTGTGTTCCGAATTTCAGCGAGGGCCGGAACGAGGCAGTCGTGGAGGCCATAGTCTCGGCCGCCCGAGGCGCATCCGAAGTCACGATCGCCGACTACTCCTTCGACCCGGACCACAATCGCATGGTCCTCAGCCTGCTGGGAACGCCGGAGGAGATACGGGCGGCAGTCCACGCCGCCGCAGAACAAGCCACCAAGCTCATTGACCTTCGTTCCCACATCGGCGCTCATCCCCGCGTCGGCGCTGTCGATGTAGTGCCGCTGGTGCCGATCAGAGGGGTCACTATGGAAGATTGCGTCGTGCTGTCTTATGAGATCGGCCATGACCTCGCCGATCTAGGCATCCCGGTCTACTTCTATGAGGAATCGGCCACAGCCGCACACAGAACGAATCTCTCCCACATCCGGCGGGGAGGCTTCGAAGGATTGTCACAGCATCATCTGGACCATGATTGGGCTCCGGACATCGGTCCGCATGAAGCACATGCCACCGCGGGCGCATCAGTGGTTGGCGCTCGAGGCCCGCTCGTGGCATACAACGTGAACCTGAACACCAAGGACATGGAGATCGCCCAGGCAATCGTGAGGAAGATCCGGTCCGGCGAGGCCGGTCTTGAGGGCGTCAAGTCCATGAGCGTGTGGCTGGCGACCCAGGGCAAGGCTCAGGTTTCCATGAATATCACCAAGCCTCATCTTACTTCGCTCAAGCAAGTCTTCGACTTCGTGGAGAGCCAAGCCGCAGTTATTGATGCCGAGAGCGAGATCATCGGCCTGGCTTCTGAGCGTTACCTCGGCTGCACGCCGCAGGAGCTGAAAGCCACCGGCTTCAAGGAGACCCAAATCCTCGAACACTGGCTCTAGCTCGTCGCCGCGGGTCACTCATCACTTATCCCATCCCCCCACCACCCCATCCCCCCAGTTCCCCGTCACTCATCACTCCTCTCCCATCTCGCAAAGGAAAACTGCCCATTCATGCCGAAGAACCTAAATGCTGAATAGAGATTGGGGGGTAGAAGTGGATAAGATCGGATACGGCATCATCGGCTGCGGAGTGATCGCGCCATGGCATGCGAGGGCGTTCCAGAACATTACGGATGCGAAGCTGGTCGCCGTCTGCGACGTCATTCCCGAAAAGGCCGAGAAGCTGAAAACCGACTTCGAGGCGGAGCACGCCTGCACGGAGTACAAGGAGATGCTCGCCCGGGACGACATTGACATAGTCTCCATCTGCACACCGAGCGGCATGCATGCGGACATGGGCATAGATGCCGCCCTCGCCGGCAAGAGTGTCCTCACCGAGAAGCCGATTGATATCAACCTGGCGAAGATAGACAAGCTCATTCAGACTTGCGACCAACAGAATGTGAAGCTGGCGTGCATATTCCAGAGACGGACCTCAAACCTCTGGAAACTCGTCAAAAGAACCGTGGAAGAAGAGAAGCTCGGGAAGATGGTCCTGGCGTCCGCCTACCTGAAGTACTTTCGGAGCCAGGAGTACTATGACAGCGCCGGTTGGCGAGGCACGTGGGCGCTCGACGGCGGCGGCGCACTCATGAACCAGGGCGTCCATCTGGTGGACATTCTGCGCTGGATCATGGGACCGGTGGATACCATATTCTCGTTCGCAGATCACCTTGCACGTAAGATCGAGGTCGAGGACACGACCGTCTCGTCCATCAAGTTCAAGAGCGGGGCGTTCGGTACGCTCGAAGGCACGACCTCCGTCACTCCCGGCATGAATCATCGTATGGAGTTCCATGGCGAAAAGGGAACAATCCTGATTGACGGGGAGAGCATCATCCGATGGGAGGCTCCCGGCGATGATACGGAAGAAGTACTGAAAGGGCTCGAAGACAAGGTGGGCGACGCATCATCCGATCCGACCGCCATCAGTGCTGACGGCCATCAGATGCAGATCGCCGATCTCATCGCCGCCGTCCGAGAGGATCGCGAGCCCATGATCAGCGGCCGAGAGGCAAGGAACGCGGTCGAATTGATTCTGGCCGTCTACCAATCGGCAAAGTCTGGCCAACCGGTCGAACTCTAAGCCGGGATCATGCGTATTAAGTAATAGAGATGACTTCCAAAGAAAAAAAACAGATCGAATCTTATGTGGAGAAGGCAGAGAGCCTCCAGCAGGAAGGCCGGTTCGACGAAGCCGTCGCTGAGCTGAGGAAGGCCCTTCGCGCGTCTCAGGATAAAGCCGCCGTTCATCGCGAGCTTGCCGTGCTGTATTCCCGGCAGCATCTGGTGGATGAGGCGATCCTGGCCCTGAGAAAGGCGATCAAGCTGGACCCGGCCGACATCCAGGCCCGCGAGATGCTCCTGGAACTCCTCATGGAGTTGTCCCGGTTCGACGAGGCGATCAGTGAGAGCAAGGAGCTTCTCCATATCAGTCAGCGCAATCTGAGTGCCCGCGAGGTGCTCAGCATCGCATATCTGCAGAAGGGCATGCTGGATAAGGCCCTCAAGATGACGAATGATCTCATCACACTCGATCCGTCTTCTCCTGTGAATCACTTCCGCCGGGCGTGGCTGTTCCAGCAGAAGGGTGACTACGGCAACGCGATCAGCGAGTTCAGCCGGGTCCTGGAGATGCAGCCGGATTCGGACATGGCTCGCGATGCCCAGCAGGCCATTGATTCGCTGGATTCATTTCAGCTCAGGCACATAATCACGCTTGCGCTGGAGGATTACATCTTCCGGGCAAAGCTGATTCGCGATCCTGAGGCCGCTTCGACCGAGAGGGGCTACTATCTCAGTCTCGCCGGTCTCGCGGCCCTGAAGCAGGTCCGGTTCGAAGACCTTCCCGAAGTGTAACCGAGTGGAAGCAGAGATACTACCACTAGACTCCCTCTCCCCTGGAGGGAGAGGGCAGGGGTGAGGGGGCAGCTATCCACAACACTCGCATATATTCCTCTCGTCTGGCATCCGATCTCGCCACCGAAATGCAGCGCCTCGGCTGCGAGCCCGAAGGCATCAAGCGGATGGTCCCCAAGTCCATCGGCCTGGTCATCAAACTCGAAGGCGTCCGAACCCCTGCGGCCCTCATCCTTAAGGAAGAGATGCTCTCGAAGGGCGGGGATGCCGCCATCCATCGCGATTGCATCACCGGCAAGGTTGACCGCTCGGACGTGCTCCTCATGGGCAGCGAGGCGGTCCTCAATCGCGTGACTGCCGCCCTCCATGCGCAGCCTTTCTCGCTCCCGGCCATTGCCGATGAGATCCGCAAGGCCATCAAGAACTACCATGGCAAACCAGCCGTTCCCCAGCTTCAGGCGATTGGCGAGCGCACCCTCATCATGGGCATCCTCAACGTCACCCCCGACTCCTTCTCCGATGGCGGGGTCTATCAGGATACCGAATCAGCCGTCCGCCATGGAATCCAAATGGCCGAGGACGGCGCGGACATCATTGACATCGGCGGGGAGTCGAGCCGTCCCGGGTCCAAGCCGGTTTCGGTGGATGAGGAATTGTCACGTGTGATTCCTGTGATCCAGGCGCTGGCAAAGCAAGTACAGGTGCCAATCTCTATTGACACCTACAAGCCCGAGGTCGCCCGAGCGGCCCTCGATGCCGGCGCAGCCGTTATCAATGATATCACCGGCCTTGCCGACGAGGGCATGAGATCACTCGCCGCCGAGAGGAAAGCGCCGACCGTCATCATGCACATGAAGGGCACTCCGAGGAACATGCAGGAGAATCCGGAGTATGGCGACGTCGTCTCGGAGATCATGGCATTCTTCCGCGAGCGGATCGCATTGGCGGTCGAGGCCGGCCTGCCCGAGGAGTACCTGATCATTGACCCAGGCATCGGCTTCGGCAAGACCCTGGAGCACAACCTGGAGATCATCCGCAACCTCGCCGACTTCAAGACCTTGGGCCGCCCAATCCTCATCGGCACTTCACGCAAGGCCTTCATCGGCAAAATCCTCGGCGGACTTCCCCCGACCGAGCGCCTCGAAGGCACCGCCGCCACCGTCGCCATCTCGATAATGAAGGGCGCAAACATCGTCCGCGTCCATGACGTGAAGGAAATGTCCCAGGTAGCGAAGATGGCGGATGTGCTGAAGCCTTAAGGAGCAAAGCAATGGACTACCAAACCAAAGTGATGCTGGTATTCGGCCTTTTCGTCCTTGCCCTTAGCATCTCGGCGACCATATTCGTGTGGATCAAGTCCGGGACTTGGCCAAATCGGAGGGTAGTTCGACTTACTGCTATCCTTCTGCCAGGATCGCTCCTACTTATACTGCTCGGCGTTCTGGTCACTTCGTTCCAAAGCCTGTGGGTTCTGGGGATTGCCGTCCTTGGCTTGGGGATTCTGATGCGGTTAGGCCTACCGGTTTTCATGGCGTGGCTTGCCAAGCATCAGAGCAATCAG
>DASRZD010000285.1:0-2418 GCA_035686805.1 Armatimonadota bacterium | reverse complement strand
GTGCGTCATTGCCGACGAAAATATCCGAGGACATGCCGAACGGGTTCACTCCACTATTGAAGGATAGCTGTCCCGTGCCGGCAACCCGCCCAGGCAGCTCCTGGCCGCCCGAGCCGATTGCAAGCAGGCTCAGCACCAATAATACCAATGCCGGCATTCGGGCAGACGCCAAAACGCCATTCATGAAACGTTACTCCTACTCGCAGAATACCCTAGTATTTGACGTTTCGCACCGGACGTCGGTTTCACGAAACGTCCTACTTGCTTTGGCAGGTACTCATAGTTTACCACGATTCCGCCCATGGGACAACCAAGTTTAAGCCAATCCGCAATCCGAAATCCGAATCTAAAATCTTTTTGCTGAGTATGTTTAACGCTCTGCAGCATGGGGTATAAGCTCATCCGGGGCGGCTATGGCTTTACCGCCTGCTGCATAGACGGAGGTGATTAGTGATGGCGCTGAGAAGAGGCTTCGCATGCATGAGTGATGACAAACAGCGAGAAATCGCCAGCAAAGGTGGACGAGCTGCCCATGCCAAAGGAACCGCTCACGAGTGGAGCAGCGATGAAGCTCGCATGGCAGGCAAGAAGGGCGGTCAGATGAGCCACGGAGGCGGGCGGCAGGGAAGAAGATAGCAATTGATTCGTAATGCGTGATTCGTCACGCATCACGGATCACGTTTTTTCTCTGCATCCTTAAGAGGACACTCGGCTTTGCATCCCTCGCACTCGGTTCGGCACAAGGGCGCTGAGCACCTTGGGCACGTGAACGCCGGAAGGCGGTCGTAGACTGCCCCGCAGTTTTCGCACACCACTTTTTCGGCGGTAGTCTTCATCGCCTAAAACCTCCCTACGACTTGGGCGACGATTCCTCCGACTGCGAACGCCGCCACCCACGAGCCGATCCAGATCGCCAGCCCCTGCTTCAAACTGCGCTCCTTGATCAATATCATCGTCGAGGCAATGCACGGCACGAACAGCGTGATGGCAACCAGCGCCACGAGCGTCTGAGTGGGCGTGAGAGCCATATTGGCGAATCCGGCCGCGCCGAAGTCACGGCGGACCATCCCCATGATGAACGCGTTCGCGGATTCCGGCGGCAGATGCAGCCAGTGGACGGTCAGCGGGGTCAGAGCCTTCTGCCATGCGCCAAGTACTCGAGTCACCTGCATCAGCGCCACCAGGAACGATCCGAGAAGGAACCAGGGATAAGCTTCCTTCATGAACGCAATCCCGCGGCTCATGGTCTTCCTTACTATGTTGTCCAGCCGAGGGATGCGGATCGGCGGCAGATCGATGAGTAGCGGTGATGATTCGCCAGGCAGCATGCGGTTCAGGACCGTCCCGATAAATATCAGGCATGAGCCGATTATCAGGACATAGGCCAGCGTATACTTCGCCCCCACCCGACTCAGCAGCAGAGTGATTACACCGAGTTGGGCGGAGCATGGGATGGTGAAGTTGAGAATCGAGGTGGCAATGGTTTTTTCGCGCTTCGTTCCCAGCAGGCGCGTTGTGATCGTCGCCATGCTGATGCACCCGAATCCAAGGATGATCGGGATCACGGCTCGGCCATTGAGGCCTATGCCGTTCAGAAGCCGATCGGTAAGCGCCGCCAGCCTGGGCAAGTAGCCGCTGTCCTCCAGTATGGCCAGCATCAGATAGAAGCCGATGACCAGCGGCAGCAGCAATCCCACGAGATAGGTGAAGGTCATGGTGAGAATGCCGAACCGACCCGCAAGAACGGTCCCGATCGCCGATGACTCGGGAATCAGCCGAAAGACCACCGACCTCACCGCCGGCTCCCAATATCCCTCCATGATGGTATTTTCCGTGAATCCAACCACCGTCTGGGCTACGAATACGCCGATGAGTTGGTACATTGCATACAGAACGCCGATGAAGATGGGTACGCCCGCCCAGGGGCTTATCATCGCGCTCCCCAGATGTGATACCAGCCGCCGAGCCTTGCTGGTCTGGCTGACCACGTGATGGACAACATCATTCACTCTCTCGCGCCTGCGCAGGTAGAAGTCCTCCCGATGCTCGCCCGGGGAGACTCCGTGCTGCTTCGAGATGACCTCGTCGCCCTCAAGGACTAGAAGCGCCTCAGGTCGAGACCCCACGACTCGCAGGAATTCGTTCATGTGTCGCGAGATCGCCGGGTCGGCATGCCCGGGATTCGCCGATTCGATTGCCGTCCGAACGTCGCTGAGGCCGACATTCTTTGTGGCGACGGTGGCGATCACAGGGCAGCCGATGAGATCGGAGAGGAGGTCAACATCAATCCGCAGACCCTCCTTCTCGGCCTCGTCCATGAAATTCAGCGCCACAACCATGGGAATCCCCATGTCGGCGAGTTGGAAGGTAAGGAAGAGGTCGCGCTCCAGATGGACGGCATCAATGACGTTGACGACG
>DASRZD010000284.1:0-5486 GCA_035686805.1 Armatimonadota bacterium | reverse complement strand
ATATATGCCGTCGCGCTCACAGTGGTTGCGCCGTCGGCCTTTTGCGCCATCGCCGCCGGAAGGTCCCTTGCCCCCAGCTTAAGGATTCCCTCGCCGGTGGCGAGGTAAGCAATCTGATCGGCAGTCAATCCGACGCAGATCTTCCCCTTAAGTACGGCTATCGTCGCGGGAATTCCCCCCGCGTCCCGAATAATCTTCTCCAGCGCGAGAGCCGTTTCGAGGTTCGATGGATGAGGGAGACCGTGGGCGATGACGGTTGACTCAAGGGCAACGACGGGCGTGCCGCCACTCAGGGCGTCGGTGACTTCATCGGCGATTTGGAGGAAGGTTTCCATGGGCTCAAGCCCATTATAGCGGAATCACGTCTGATGTTCAAAGCGCTGGTGGAGTTCCGGCTCGGCTGCCGCCGGCTCGCGGCCAAGATGCCGACTGGGACCCGGCCCCGGAGCCAGCCATCGAGGCTCGCCATACGCCCAATCCAGTGAGGCATAGTCGCCGCTTTCAATCCAGGCATGATCGGCATACCGGTGTCGGTACTCGTTGGAAAGACTCTCGAGATATGGGAAGATCCTCTCGCTGAAGATCGCTTCGCCGCCCTCCTCTGAGGCTCGAACACCGGAAACCTCGACCGCATGCCGGCCGTCTTCGGGGTGGTCCATGAACTGGCAGGGCATGAGAGGATTCTTATGCGAACCCTGGGCCTTCCTGATCTCGGAAAAGAATCGCGACCGTAGCGCATCAATCAGCCTGGAATCACGAACGTTGTGGTCGCTGAACTTGAAGAAGACGCACGGCTCGATGTCGCCCTTGTTGTTCACGTGCAGGTATCTGCCGCCCGCAATGCAGCCCTGGCAGATCGGCCCTGAGTTCCAGAAGTCGGCGATGAACAGTCCCTTCTCCCGGAACATATCCCACGTGAACTGACGGATTTTGTCGCGCTGCTCGGGGGTCACCACGAGGCTGAGATCAGGATCTTTGCCGACCGGCACGTACATGAAATACCAGCCGAAGATGCATCCCTTGTCCATCAGGTGGTCTACAAAGGCCGGATCGGTCGCAACCTTGAAATTCGAGCTGGTGTACGTCAGCGAATAGCCGAAGGGTATGCCTGCCCCGCGAAGACGATCCATGGCGTCCATTACCCTGGCATACACACCCGAGCCCCGACGACCATCGGTCTCGGCTTGCCAGCCCTCGATGCTTATGGAAGGGAGCATGTTTCCGATCTCCCGCAAGTCCCGAACCTTCGCGTCGTCAATCAATGTGCCATTCGTATACATCATGAACGCGAGGTCGTTATGCTTGGTGCAGATCGCTTTGATGTCATTCCAGATCAGGGGATGGGTCGGCTCGCCTCCTGAGAAGACGATGAAGTTCGTGCCGAAGGACTGTAATTCGGTCACAATGCGATCCAGCGTATTGAAATCCAGGCGCTCGGCCTTGTTCGGAGCCACTGCGCTTGCGTAGCAGCCGGTGCACTTCAGATTGCACTCCTTCAACGGCGATATCACAGCGAGCGTCGGAGGGTCGAATCCCTCGCGATCACGAAAGTCCGCACGGATGTCGTCGTTGATAAACCACGGAAGCCACAGATTCCTAAAGATAGTGGAGAGGCACTTCGGATGGGTCCTGAGAATCGTCCGTCTCACCAGCTTGACTGCCGGGTGATTATTACGGAAAGCCTCCCGGACTTTCTCCAACTGAAGTCTATGAAACTCATCAATGGGGATCGCGCGCGCCAGGTTGGCAAGCAACACGAGCCCCGGCTGCAGCTTGTTCGACGCCTCTAAACGGGGTAACGCTTTTACTAGCAGAACACTGGCGTACTTGCCCAGGTATTGTCTGGCGAGCCGCCTGTATCTAGGCACTGCAACTCCTCCCTCGTTGGCGGTGTGCAGGGCAGAATAGCCGAAAAGCCAGGATATACATGCATTAGAGCGTACTGCGTACTAATGATTATACTGCTACTAATCCATCCTGTCAAGGTAAATCGCACACTGCCTAATCAGCCTAATTCGCGACCTGCGTGGAAGGATTACCAACTAAATGAAGGTAACTAAACCTTCGTGCAATCCAAGCAACCCAAGGAGTGAGATAATGAGCGAGCGCAAGGTAAAATGTGCAGTCGTCGGTTACGGTGGCGCATTCAGCATGGGGAAGTCCCATGCCCAGTGGATGAACGATACGGGGCGCATGGTCACGGTGGCGGCATGCGATTTGGACCCGGCAAGGATGGAGGAGGCCAAGCGCGACTTCCCCGGCATCTCGACCTACACGGACGTTGACGAGATGCTTGCGAAGAGCGATGCCGATCTGGTGGTGATCATTACGCCCCACAATACTCACGCGCCGCTGGCCCTGAAGGCCCTCAATGCCGGCAAGAGCGTCGTCCTGGAGAAGCCGATGTGCATAACGGTGGATGAGGCGACGGCGATGATCGAGGCGGCGAGGAAAGCCGGGGTCACGCTGACGACCTTCCACAACCGCCGGCATGATGGGGATTACATGGCAATCAAGGAGATCATTGATAAGGGCATCATCGGCGAAGTATTCAGCATCGAGGCGTTCATCGGCGGTTACAACCAGCCGGGCACCTGGTGGAGGTCGTTCAAGGACATCTCGGGCGGGTGCATGTACGACTGGGGCGCCCATTTCGTTGACTGGATACTCAATCTGATCCCGCAGAAGATCGAGAATGTGACCGGCTTCTTCCAGAAGCGGGTGTGGATGGACGTCACTAACGAAGACCAGACCGAGGCAATCATACGCTTTAAGAACGGGGCGACGGCGAACCTCCAGGTGTCGAGCATCGCCCGAGTAGGAAAGCCGAAGTTCCGCATACTGGGGACTAAGGGCGCTATCATTGATGAATGGAAGGGCAGCTTCAAGCTCTACACGCTCGTGGACGGCATCCCGGTCGAGGGAGAGATCAAGTACAAGAACAGCACCTGGCCGGAGTATTATCAGAACCTGGCCGCGACCCTGCTCGATGGCGCACCTCTCGAAGTCACGCCCGAGTCGTCCAGGCGGGTGATCGGCGTAATCGAGACGGCGGGAAAATCGGCGAGGAGCGGGAAGAGCGAGCCGGTGGAATTCGAATAGCAATACTGTGCGATTGAACGGACAGGGCAGTCTGCATGAGTAGATACACTGCAGCCACAGGACCGGAAGCCGAGTATGAGCCGGGATCGCGGAACCGAGTGCTTCGGAATAAGATGGGTGTCACATCTAAGTCGGTGATGGATGGGATCGAGGCCAGATCGCTGGCGGAGGTCCAGACGCGTTATTTCCTGGAGGAAACCGTTACGGAGGAGACCAGGTTTACCGCCGATCTGATCAAGCGGATGCATCGTGACTGGCTCGGGGACATTTACGAATGGGCAGGCTCATACCGCACTATGGACATGTCGAAAGGGGACTTCGTGTTCCCTCCGGCCTATCTGATAGCGGACAATATGGGCGTTTTCGAGCGCGACGTTCTAGGACCGCTCACACCATGCACACCAGCCCCTATTCGTGTGGTGTGTGAAGCTGTAGCCAGAGTACATGCGGAACAGCTCCTCATCCATCCTTTCAGGGAAGGTAACGGCAGGCTGGCCCGATGGCTAGCGAACATAATGTTCGCGCAGGCCGGAATGACCATACCTGATTACGGGTTTGTCGGCCGAGGCGCAGGGAAACGCAGAGATGGTTACCTTGCTGCAGTGATCAGGGGCTACTATCAGGATTACCTCGATTTGACGCGTTTCTTCGAGGAGGCCCTTGATCGGGGATATGCCGCCGACTTGATACTAGACAGCGAACGAGGAGATGCACCCTCGAAAACGGATGACTCATAGGTGCTCCTCGCAATCTTGCGGGCCATCCGATTTGGATCCTTGAGATGACGATTGGTCTTTGCCAGTGACATGAAGTGGTATCCTTAGAACATTATACCATGAAAAGCGGTCCAGACGAAACGGATTTGCCGTTTTCGCAGAAAACGTCCTACGTACGCGCAGAGTGAGCTCATGACTCCCCGAGAACGATATCAGGCCATGATGGACTTCCGGCGGCCGGACAGGCCGTTTATCTGGACCTTCGGCACGCGCAAGGCCACCATGGACGAGTGGATCAAGCAGGGCCACCCCGAGGGCATCAGCACCGAACAGTTCCTGGGCTATGACTGGTTCGACGGGATTCCGCTTCGCAGTTCCCATTTCCCCATGTTCGAGCACATCATCGTCGAGGAGAAGGACGGCCAGGTTACCTACTACGATGAGGAAGGCGCGCTCCGGACCGAGAGGCGTGATGCCCAGGGAAGCGGGTTCGTCACCCGCAAGTGGCTCAAGTTCCCGGTCGAGAACCGAGACGATTTCCTCAAGATGACCGAGCGCTACAACCCGAAGGACATGGGCCGCCGGGGCGCAAACATCGAGGAAGCGAAAGAGCGGTCGCACACCTCCGAGCGCCCGGTAATGTACACCATCCAGGGGTTCTACTGGACGCTCAGGCAATGGATGGGCTTCGAAGGGCTGTCGGTCGCATTCTACGATATGCCGGAGCTCGTGGACGAGATGATGGACTTTGTTCTCGACTTCAACGTTCGGCTGATCCGCAAGCACCTTAATGGAGCGAAGCTCGATTGCCTCATGATCAATGAGGACATGGCCTATAAGACCGCGTGCATGGTTTCGCCTGACATGCTGAGGGAGAAGTTCCTGCCGCGCTACCGGGAACTCGTCCAGGAGGCAAGGTCCGTCTGCGCGGATAAGGTCATGGTAGACAGCGATGGGAATATCAGCGACCTGATCCCCTTCTGGATCGAGGCGGGGGTCGAAGGCACGAGCCCTGTGGAGATCGCATCCGAGCAGGACATCGTCGAGTATGCTGAGAAGTACCCGCAGTTTCTATTCCTGGGCGGTCTGGATAAGCGATGCCTGATCGGGAGCAAGGCGGACGTCGAGGCCGAGGTCATCCCGAAGGCGAGGAAGCTCTACACGCGCCTGGGATGGATTCCGGCGGTTGACCACGCCGTCCCGGCGAATGCGAAGTTCGAGAACTTCAAATATATGATCCAGTTGCTCAAGGAGGTTTGGTAGATTCTCCGCCGGGTACACATGTGCGGGATCCCTCACTCGGCCAGATGTCCAGGAGGCGCTGAATCAGGCGTTCGAGAGGTCGTTCCTCGGGCAGGCGGCGTTTCGGGAGGCGGATGAGAAGATAAACAAGATTCTGAAGGAAGATACTCGGCACTAGATGCTGGATGCTCGATAGGGAAACAGGGATGGGCAGGATTCACAGGATAGCTGAATCCAAGAAGGAGCATCAAGCCTTCGGTCTCACGGCCTCTTCCGCGTCTGTCCTCAACTGCCTTCCCCAGACACGCACAAACCCGCTTACGATGAACACTCCGATCAACAAGAGCATGTCTAAAGCAGCCCAACTCCATAGGGCAATCTGCCAACGTAGCGTGAGAGTGCTGGCTTGTGCGGCCATGGACGCGG
>DASRZD010000283.1:0-5552 GCA_035686805.1 Armatimonadota bacterium | reverse complement strand
GCGGCCGGACTATCATGTGCTGCTGAACTTCCAGGCATTCGAGAAGGCGATAGATTGCATAGGTGGATTGGAAGCCACCGTAGACAAGCAATTGGACTACGACGACAATTGGGGCAATCTCCACATTCATCTGAAGCCGGGCAGGCAGACCCTGAACGGCAATCAGGCGATGGGCTTTGTTCGTTATCGGCAATCGAAAGATGGGGATGCTGAATCGGACTTTGTTCGGATAGGAAGGCAGCAAGAGCTTCTGAGGGCAGCAAGGGAAAAGCTCTCATCCGCCGGCGCAATGTTTAAGGTTCCCAAAGCTTTGGATATCATTGGTAATGATGTTGATAGCGACCTGACGCCTGCACAAATGCTGTGCTTGGCAAAATGCTTGAAAACGTTACCATCTGATTCGCAGATAAGGATGGAGACTGTGCCGGTAGCGGAAAGCGGCGGAGTTTTCATCCGCCCGGATACCAATGAGACCAGGAAACTGGCCAGACAAATGTTCTTTGACAATCAGCAGTGAGCAGCTCGGGCGACTGGTTTTGCAGTGTCAGAATGGCTTTTCGCACGCCTGGAAAATTCATTATGCAGTTTTTTTGTTTACCTGTTGACTTTTCTATGCCGATGTGCTAACATAATAAGCGGATAGGTTAGTTGCACAGCGGAAGGTCTCAACCACCCTTATCCTATGTCTCTGGCACGTGTAGTAACCCCGTAGGGGACCCGTCGCGCACATCTCTAATATTTGCCTGAAGCGACAAGCAAGTTGTCTGGAATGTAAACGTTTAGATACAGAATTCCCTGGATGGCGCCAGGGACCAGAGGTTGAACAAAAAAGGAGGCGGTTTGCACATGCCGTGAAACTGAATTCGATTCTGTAGCTTCATTGATTTCATTTCTGATTGGGAGGTGTTTAACGATGTTTCAATGGAAGAATGATCGCAAGGGCTTCACCCTCATCGAACTGCTCGTTGTAATAGCCATTATTGCGATACTCGCAGCAATTCTATTTCCGGTCTTTGCACGAGCACGACGGGCAGCCCAGCGAACAAGCTGTCTGAACAACCTTAAGCAGATTGGTACCGCCATCAGCATGTACGAAAGTGACTGGGATGACAGGTACCCGCTAGTTACTGGCCCGGGCCGCATTTTCGAGGAGACGTTGACAAGTCTCTGGCCCTGGAGTGGTTACAACTTCAGGAACGTCGCCGACCCGAGCTCCTACAGTGGGGATATGCGATGGTTCCAGAACCTTGCCGCTCCGTATGCCCGGAACAAGAAGATATTCATGTGCCCCTCAGTTACTGAGAACAACAAGTGGAAGGTAGGCGCTACTGCTTTATACAAGTGGAATCGCTATGGCGGTTTTCCGGATGGCACTGGGGTCCTTGCTCCCAGCGGCGCGACTGGTGTTAGACCTGCAACTGTGGAGGAGGATCCCCCCACGTCCTACTGGTTCAACGCGCAAGTGCAAAGTGCAAGCGGCACAGTGAAGCAGATCGCCGGTCAGAGTGAGTCCGTTTGTGAGAGAACCTCCGATGCGGCCCTAGTCTGGGATACTCCCTGTGGCCATCAGCCTGCTACCAATGAGGACGCCGCTCTGGCCCATGAGGACTCGATCAACGTGTACTATGCGGATGGACATGCAAGGAACTTCCAGGTTCCAAGGCCGAGCATGCCGCCATGGATCAGCAGCGACTTCTATTACCAGCAGGGTAGGGAGGGCTGGTTCAACTAGTACTCGCCTAGATGGCATATACTGATTAGTTAGCTAGAAGCGGATCGGTCCGGAGACCGGTCCGCTTTTTTCACGTCTCAGGCGTGTGCGGTTCCTCTTCTACCACCTCTTTGTCACGGGCAAACAGAGCCGGCTTCAGGAGAGCCGCAGCGGACGATCCGAGCAGGATCAGGATCAGAGCAGGAATCATGGGCAGCGCGTGATGGAGGAGGGTCAATATCATGACTGCTATCAAGATGTACGACAGGCACAATACCAGGCCCATAGGCGCCAGATCCCATCGAGGGATGATCGGCATCAGCAGGCCGATTATGATGGCAAGGATCAGCATGGCGACGAGGACGTCCTGGCGGGTTCTGGTGATATAGCTCCGGTCCAGAATGGTTGCAACCGAATGTGCGGTGGCCTCCGCCCTGGGCATTAACCCAAAGGAGGTTCGCAGAATGGAGGGCAGGGTCGTCTCCGGATCCGTGACCCCGACGAACACTATCTTATCATCGAAGACGCCGGCATCAGCTTTGCCCTGAATGAGATCAATGGCGCTTACGTAGGGATAGCTGCCGGCCGGTCCGGCATAGTTGATCATCATGCGGCCGGCATCGTCAATCGGAATCTGAACGTATGGCTGAAGGTCGGCCAGAAAAGTAATGCTGTCTCCGAATGTAACCTGGGTCTGGTCGTCGCTGACCTCCATGAGAGCCCGTGACACGTCGAGCGGCAGCCCAGGGACCACCACCGTGTCATTGGTGAGCTTCGGCAGAGGCGTGGTCGGAGGGAGCGGCTCCGAAGGAACAGGATACTTGACCGTCGCAAGGCTCGCAAGCTGAGCTTGGCGGACGACCGGCGATGGACCCGTCGGCGTCAGGTCAATTCCGACGCCTCTGGCGGCGCTGATGAAATCGGCCCAAGGGGGGATGAAGTAATAGTACCTGTACTTCGGCGTGCGGTCCGTATAAGTGATTCGCTCGTCCAGGACGAATTTCTCCAAGAGAATCAGCGCGCGGAGATCCTCCCAATTCCAATCCGCTTCCCGCAAGGGATCATAGACCATGGGCAGGAACACGTCGTCTCGTATGGTCATCGCCCGCCAGAACACCCGATCGGCGCCGGGATGTTCCGAATCCGGCTGTGGGAAAAGCATGTCGTAGATGATGCACTTGGCGTCTGTTCGTTGGAGCGCTCTGAGTATTTGGGCGTGCACCGCCCTGCTCCACGGAAGCGGACCCTGCTCGGCGATGGTCTTCTTGTCAATCGCCAGAATGACTATGTCATTCCTTATCGGCTGAATCGGCCTCATTCTGAGGAGCATGTCGTATGTGCCCAGCTCGACCGGCGTATTCCAGCTCGACAAGGCCAACTCATAGAGGATCAGGCCCAGAACCAGGACTATCAGAAAGACGCCCGCGCGATACAGGAGACTGTTTTGCTCGGCAGCAGTGCGCATGTCGCCACCTCCGTGATAACTCCCTGAGTCATTCTGCCCAATGGCCGTGCGGGCTAAACGGAGGTTAGGCATGCGCGAGGAAGGAGAACACCTGGTTTTCCATCCATCGGTAGCGACGCTCGTTTCGTAGGTCGTCCATCGGTTTGCGTCCGGTGGATGCCGCATGACGATTAACGGTCACCGATACGAGCAGCGCAACCGCAACCGTTAGACGTTCAGTCCACCCGAGTGTCCCTCTAGTCAGGACTTAGAAGGAGGGATGTAGTTGGCGATCAGGTCCTCAAACAACTTGGCTGTTTGGTGTCAGCGGACGCGTCCGATCTTGATGCTTCCCCTGTCTTCCCATGCTATCTGCTTGCTCAGGGCACTGTGTATGACCGATACAAGAGGGATGAGCACCTCCCCGTCGGCGAACTCGACAGGTCGAGACAACTGAACGGTCTGCTTACCCAGACGAGCTTGGGACTTGCCTTTGCCGAAGACCAACGGCTTTCCTTTGATGTTTGTCTTCACCTCGTCACCTTCCATTTTGATGGGACTCCTTGGGCCGAGGATGGCGGCCACATGTCTCAAGGGAACGATGTAATCATTGGCGCCAAGCCTCTTGGCCGGGATTGAACGAGGGATGCCGTCCTCATCATAGATGGCGATGGTCACCGCCTCATTCCCCCAGAGGCGCTTGCCGAGATCGCGCATCTTCCAGGCATCCTCTGAGCTGACCCTGAGTTCCTGATCCGCCGCGAGAGGCAATACAGATACCGGCTCGGGTCTTCCGGACAAAGCAGCGCCGATCTTTGAAGAGATCCGTTCAGCAAGTGTGAACAGAAGTTCTTCATCCAATCCGTTCTTGTTGAACATGAACAGGTCAACCTTCACGTTATTCCTGATAAACAAGAGCCTACCTCCAATAACTTTCAGACCTGGAGACCCATTGTTCGCATACCAGGCACGATCGCTGAATGAGGAGAAAGGCTCTCGCCCGGATACCTCTTTCGGGGGGATTGCCACTCCCTGGAGTGCCCGTTCTATGCCTTTCAATGCGTGGTCCGGTGACTCGGCGATACACACGCCAATCTCTATACTTCCGTGAGCCCCATGGAGTTCACCAGTCGGAGCGCCGAACCAAGCTTCATGGAAGGAGGGAGAAGATAGATCGGGGAAGGACTCATGGCTGAACAGCGTGGGGTCATACGGCAGGTCATCCTGCCCTATCAAGAGACTAAAAAGGTTTGCTCCTGATGCCGGCACATTCTGTGAGTTGACGGCGGCTGACTGAAGAGCAAACAGTACACAGATGGCAAGTGCCAGGATCGCTGACGATGCGACAAGCCAACCTCTTTTTGTATGACTGTGAATACTCATTTCTAATTCACCTCCGTAGGAAGATTGAGAAACGGATCAGTGCCACCCAGTGCGAACCCGCCCAGTGGGTTCCAGGTGCCGCTGTTGTAGATGTCCGTCTTGTAAGGATTGTTGATGCCTTCATCTTGTGGAACACGGGGACTGCTCTGATTCACCTCGACACAGGGGTCGAACACTGCATTGTCCCAACCGATATGATGGAAGTTCCAAGGGTAGGAACCCCAACTGCTTCCCCCCACTGGGAGTATCGGTTTTGTAGTGAAGGGGCCATCTATGCGCTGGGCATATGCGCTTGTGCCCAGGCTATGACAGAGCATCTCCCACCATAGGGACATGTCCTGGCAGTCTGCATACTGGTCGAGGTCGGTAATGAAGTGCCAGCAGTTGAACCTCCTACTGGTCGGATTGGTCTCATCGGGGAGCAACACATAGTGGCTCCGGTTACCGTCGTAAGTCACACCCGAGCTCATGTACGCCTTGTATGCAAGACGCTTCATCGCCTCCCGCTCATATTGGGCCGTATACCCGGTTTCCGGCATCCACTCGCAAGCATTCTTGACCACCCGCGACCAACACCCACGAGGATTGGCGGATGGTCCCCAAGGGCCGATCAGCTGGCCGAATGTGAGGTAGACCTGCGGATGAGTTGCATTCCCCTCATCCGCATAGCACCACTCATCCGCGCTGCTCTTTCTCACGTAGAAATCATAGCTCTGGTCTAGTCTGTAGTCCATAACACTATCCAGGGCGGTGGTCTGATGTGCAAGCGAGTAGGGGAACGAGCCATGCCCCGTGTCCTTATCAACTGAGTATGGAGTGCCTTTGATCTCTCCGAGCGAATTCCGCCACGTCCCACCTACTGTATACCGAATGTCCACAGCATCTGTTACATCCTCGCTTGTCATGAGCACATTCACTGTCATGGTGCTGCCTGTGGTATATGCAAAGGGCTTTGTGACACTGGGCGTCCATTGAGGCTCGGTAATCTCCTCGTCGGCAGCCCTATTCCAGAGC
>DASRZD010000282.1:0-2108 GCA_035686805.1 Armatimonadota bacterium | reverse complement strand
TTCATGTGAGCGACGAGTCGCTCGAACATGTAGTCGGCGCGTGTTTGTTTCTCGCGTAGGTTGATCAGAACCCTCGACTCGCCAGGAGTCGTGATCAGGTCGACGGTCACGGGGCAGAGTTGCCCGAAGCGCCAGCACCGGCGGACGGCCTGATACCACCCCTCGAACGAATTCATGGCGCCAAGAAAAACCATCCGGTGACAGCTTTGAAGATTGAGCCCCCAGGCGCAGATCTTCGGCTTCGAGATCAGAACGCGGATCTCGCCACGCTCGAAGGCCAGGATCGTTTCCTCTTTTTGCGTGTCCAGGTCGGCGCCTTTGGCCGGGCGCCAAGTCACGGCGCTACCGAATCTCACGGCGCTGCCCGCCACCTCGACGCCGTCGGGTATTACCTCGACGAGCCGCTCGCCCTCGGGATTCAACTCGCACCAGACGATTGCCTGCTCCTGATGATCGACTAACTCAGCCGCCTTGTCACAACGTCCGTGCATCGTTGCCCGTCGCTCGCCGCGCTGTTCTCTTAGCCCGCGCGCCTCGACGTGAAACAAGAGCCCGTCGGGAACTTTCTCCGGCTCAACAATGTGCTGATTCCGGATCAGCTCGGGAAGGTCGTATCTGAAGTCTTCTTCGGGGAATCCCAGGTGCCCAGGAAGCCGTGCGCTACGGGACCAGCTGGACACCCACTTCCAGAACGGCTCCTCGGCGTGTCCGCGGAATCGCCAACCCTTGGAGTGCATGTCTCCGCGGCCTGAATGGCGCTGGCCTTTCGACCATCGGGCAATGGTTGGCTGGTCGACTTGGCGGAAGAACCGCTCCTTCATCTGATCTTCTCGGAGTCTGCCGAGAGCTTCCGAGAATGTCCCGAGCTCGATGAATGCATTCGGCGCGGCGGTCCCGCTGTACAGGGAGCGGTACCTGACCTGGTTCATCATCCGCTGAATCAGTCGGCGCAGTTTCCCGATAACGTTCTTGAGGATCGATGCTTCGTCGATCTCAATCGCGGCATAGTCCCGCGCGCTGAAGTAGTGGAGTCGCTGAAAGTTTGTGATCACCACTCGGGCACCGGTCCCGGGGTTTCCGTCGATGCACCTGACAGCGGGGATTCCGAATTTCTCCGCCTCCCTCAGGAGTTGATAGGAAACGGCCAACGGCGTAGCAATCAGAACGGGCCGGTTAGTATGGAGTACGATATTCTGAGCCACCGTTAATTGGATCGGAGATTTCCCAAGTCCGCAGTCGATCAGATTGGCACCGCAGCCTTCCCGGAGGGTCCACTCGACTAGATACTGCTGGAATTCATACAGGCAATCAGGCATCCATAGAGGCTCGAAACCGTCGCCGCCGGGTAATTTAAGCTTGCCCGCGATGAAGTCGGCGTAGCTCATTCTCCGGCCTCCTCTCTCGCCGCCCGAACCAGCGACGCGGCGAACTGCGCCACGGACCACTCCCTCTTCTTCGCCTCTCGTTGCAGCCACCTGAAAACAGCGGCCGACACAGGAACCTGGACCCGCTTGAGCGTCTTCGATTGATCCGGCCCGAGTCGCGGTCGACCCGATTTCATCGGATTCTCCGGACCGTATCGAGCCACGCGTAGACCTCGTCGATGTCGCCGCCACCGGGCTCGTCCCCGGCCACGATCCGGCCGTCATCCGCCTGGAGCTCCAGGAGGGTCTTCCAGGCGTCCCAGGGCTCACACTCTTCCCAGCTGCTGAAGCCGCCGAAGAGCGTCTCGTCGGAGTGCAGAACAATCGCGCCGGAAGGGTCGCCGGGCTCGCGCAAGTCCTCCGGCATCTCAGCCCAGCTGATGGCCTGGCGGGTGCCGTCGTCGACGAGGTATCCGAGGATCGGGGATTCCTTGTCCTTGTCGTCAATCGAAGCCTTGAGGGTGTCGGTCAGTTCGCCGTCGGTCATCTCGGGCGCCGCCATCAACCCCTTGATCCGTGCTCGATCTTCGTAGCGGTAGCTGCCGTCGTCGTGACGCCCGACAACAGTGCCATAATACCGATTCCCCCTGAGCCAGTCCCTGAGTTCCCCGGCGGTGATCCCGGCCTTCGTCGGCCTGTTCTGGCGCAGGCATTCCATGAGGAGCGTCGGGGTATCGGCATCTT
>DASRZD010000281.1:0-5523 GCA_035686805.1 Armatimonadota bacterium | reverse complement strand
ATCCTCTGTCGTGGTCGTTCCATAACCGGTGTCCGGCCCGTAATCCACCTGACTGGTGGCCTCCTCATCGGTGTCCCACTTGATCTGAGCGTTCGTCGCCTGGACGTTCTCAGAGCGAACGTTCGAGATCACGGGGGGAATTGTCTCGAGCGACAGAGTAAAATCGAGATCGGAGACTATGCCTGCCGTTATGGTCACCGGTAACTCAACTGTCAGGTAACCGGGGGCTTCCGCCCTTATCGTATAGTCTCCAGGGTCCATCTCGGAGAACCCATAGAACCCCGTCCCCGAGCTCTTGTCGGTTGTGTCTGGGCCAACGATGGTAACGATCGTTGGGTAAATCGCGTTCCCGCTGACGTTGCGAACATAGCCCTTCAGATAGCCCTTTGTCGGACTGCTTAGCCATGGCATGTCCGTTGGCGGGACGGCGGTTGGGAATGGCCCGGCTACCAAAGCGTTCTTAACGGCAGTCTTATCGAAACTAGACTGGTAGCAGTACAACCCAAGTCCTGGGAACGAGTGCTCTCGAACGAGATCTATCTGAGGCAAGACGTTGGCTGTAAGGCTGTAGCCCAGATTCACGAGCGGATAGATGTGATGTCCATACTGCCTGCCCTGTGCGTCGTTCATCCAGGTATGAAACTGGTCATTGTCGCTTGTATATGTCATCGGCGAGCAATAGTCCAGCCAATGCTTCTGCATCCACTTATTCCAGTCCTGGAGATAGCCGGAGTTGCCGCTGCCAGCAGTATTCCACCCTGCGATTCCGAGTTTCACCCAAGGCTTCACAGACTTGATTTCCAGGTACAGGCGCTTGACCAGGTTAGATATCTGATCCCTGCGCCAGTCGCTCCATCGCACATCACTGCTCGCAGGATTCCCGGTCGTTCCGTACTCCGCGTTATACCTCGCTACCGCCGTGGGGTTATAACCCCACGCAGTGCCCGGATACCGAATGTAATCCAGGGTGAAGCCGTCAACGTCATAGCGGTTGATGATGTCCATATACAGCGTTATCAGATAATCCTCAACGGCAGGGTGCCCGGGATCGACGTTGGATATTCCACCGAAATCCCACCCGCCGGTTGAGCTGAGCATCGTCCAGTCATTCGGGCCGCCCGGACCATGCGTATACCAGATATGCTCAGGGGTCGAATGCGCTGGTCCACCGGAAGTAGTCCAGATCCTGAAAGCCACAATCCACGGGTGGATCTCGATGTCCGGGTACCCCTTTGCGATCATATCCGCCAAGGCATCATATCCTGGCGTAATATTGGTCCCGCGTGGCTCGATAGAAGAGAAGTAGTAGGCATCCGAACGCAACCTGATCTCTGGGATCAGGACGTTCAGATGGCAATCCCGAGTGTAGTTCATCATCGTCGTGGTCTCAATGGAGCTCAGGAATCCTGCCCCCCATGCATTAGACCACATCTGCCGATGCTCATCCGCCTGTGCGGAACAGACGGAGGCGAACAGGAGAAGTGCAAGCAGAGCGATTAGTAACAGCCTTTTCAACCCAAACCCCCCTAGAAATGCAAGTCCGAAATCATACAAACGCCTGGTGGTACCTTTATAGGATTATCCTCTAAAATGTCTACTCTGTCAATGGTTTACGCGTAAAACCGGTAACAATACTGGTAAGAATACCAGGGCTAACCATTAGGAAGTAATCCGTAAGGCCCGATCCGGTTACGCATTACGAGACAAACATTGACCCCCTCCCACATTCACCCTATAATCATATCTGAACGGACGGAGGGCCATACCTGCCGGTCCGGCGGAGGGGACATGCTGACTAAAGAACAGATCGAGGAGGCTCGCATCAGGGCCGCACAATACCTTGATAGGGCGGGAATCGTGGTCAAGCCCGAGGAAGCGGCGAATATCGAAATTGCCGATTTCGGCCTCGGCCAACCGGAGCAGAGCGGTCTGGAGATCGTTGTCTATGTCAACACCAGCCGAGTCTGCGCGAAGGAGATCGTCCTCTTCCCTCACCAGACTTGCCCTGAGCACCGCCATCCGCGGGTAGAGGGCGAGCCCGGGAAGGAGGAGACATTCCGCTGCCGCTGGGGGAAAGTCTACCTGTGCATCCCCGGCGACCCGACTCCGAATCCGGCCGCCAAACCTCCGGCCGACCATGAGGCCTGTTACACCGTATGGCATGAAATCGTCCTGAATCCGGGCGATCAATATACCCTTCCGCCGAATACTCTGCACTGGTTCCAAGCAGGCCCCGAAGGCGCAATACTCTCCGAGTTTTCCACGAAGAGCCGGGATGATGCCGATGTCTTCACCGATCCCGAGATCCAGCGAGTCCCGGACCGATGACCGGCGATGCCATCCCGAGTCCCGAGTCTCAGTTCGACGAGATCGCTTTCCTCTACGACCAGCTTATGTCCGGCGTGCCGTATCGGGAATGGGCGAGCTACCTGAAGCGCACTCTGAAGCTTTACCGCCATCGCCCGAAGACCATGCTTGACCTCTGCTGCGGCACGGGAACGGTGAGCCTCCTCCTCGCCAGCGAAGGGTATCAGGTTTCGGGAGTGGACATCTCACCGAAGATGATCGAGCGCGCGACGCAGAAGGCGCAGGCGATGGGCATCCAAGCCGATTTCCATGCTCAGGATGCCTCCGCCTTCCGGCTGGGCAGGAAGTTCGATCTCGTCTTTTCGCTTTTCGACAGCCTGAACTATATCCTCGAAGCCTCTGCTCTCCAGCAGGCGTTCTATCGGGTATCCGAGCATCTCAATCCCCGAGGCCTGTTTATCTTCGACGTGAACACCGAAGTCGCGCTCGCAGGCAGACTTTTCGATCAAAGCAACTTGAGCGCTCGAGCCCCGGTGAACTACAACTGGTGGAGTACCTACGACCCCGATACCCGTATCTGCACCATCCACATGGACTTTGTTTACAGACGGGCATCGGAACAGAAAAAGCTCAGGATCGAGCATTATCAGCGTGCGTATGACCTCCCCGAGATCGAGCAAATGCTGACCACCGCCGGCCTGCAGCCGCTCGATACGTATGACGCCTACTCCTTTCGAAGGGCGACTTCTCAGAGCGACAGGGTATTCTTCGTCGCAAGAAAATAGTGTTTCCGGGCGTCGTTCTCTTATGCTATAATGCTCCAAACGTCATGTCTATTGCTGATAACCTGGCAAGAGTTCGTGAACGCATCGCAGCGGCGGCCTCGCGAGCCGGAACCGATGCGGATGAGATCGCCCTCATCGCCGTCACGAAGACGGTTGATACTCCCAGTATCCAGGAGGCGATCGAGGCGGGAGTCACCGATATCGGAGAGAACTATGTCCAGGACTCGGTTCGGAAATTCGAGGTCATCGGGAATGCAGTCAGATGGCATATGATCGGCCACCTGCAGACGAATAAGGTGCGTCAGGCAGTGCCGATCTTCTGTTCGATTCAGACGGTTGACAGCTTACGCCTGGCGAAGGAGATAGGCAAGCGCTCCACGGCCATCGGCAAGTGCACTGAGGTGCTGGTGGAGGTGAACATCTCAGGGGAGACATCGAAGTTCGGGGTCCAGCCGGAACAAGCGCTTGCGCTGTGTGAATCGGCTTCGCTGATCGAAGGGGTGGAGCTTAGAGGTTTGATGGGGATCGCCCCCTTTGTAACAGATGAGGCAGCCATTCGCAAATCTTTCAAATTGTTGAAGGGATTATGGGATAGGTTGTCTAATGCTAATCAGCGGTGGCTTTCGATGGGTATGAGTTCGGATTTCGAGATCGCCATCGAAGAAGGCTCGAATATGGTTAGGATCGGAACAGCGATATTTGGACAGTAGACAGTAGACTGCAGACTACAGACTTTGGGAAGCAAGCACCATCCTTACCATAGGTCTTGGGTCTATTGTCTGCAGTCTGTTATCTGATGTCTGGCAAGGAGGACGCGATGAACACTGAGATGTCCGCAGAAGAGATCAGACGCCGGGGAATCTGGACGCGGATAAAGGAAGGATTCGGCATCAATGAACTCGAGGAGGAGTTCGAGGACTCGGAGACCGCCGTCGAGCAAGCAAGACGGCCGATGACATTGAGACTTCATTCGGCGAGGGTTAGCCACGTGTCAGTCAGACAAGCGAATTCTTTCGAGGATGCCCGGGTGGCCGCAGACGGTCTGAAGGACGGCCGCCAGCAGATAATCAACCTCGAAAAGACTCCCCAGGCTATATCAGAGCGCATCATTGATTTTCTTAACGGCGTCACCTATGCACTGAACGGTTTTGTAGAGAAAGTCGGCGACAGGGTCTATCTCTTTGCACCCAGCAATACGGTCATCGATGTGCCGGAGGACCTTCGCAAGAATACGCCCAGCTTGTTCGAACACCAGTAAGAGAGCCTGGACGTGCTAAAGAACAGGAAAATCGGTTTCATAGGCGCGGGAATGATGGCCGAAGCCACCGTCCGCGGACTGCTCAAGGCGGGGATGGATTCCTCACGGATCAGTGCATCCGATCCCAGCGAGTCTCGCCGAGACCTGTTTCGCAAGGAACTCGGGGTCGCCGCCACCATGGACAATCGGACGGTAGCTAAGTCAAGCGATATCATCGTTATTGCCACAAAGCCCTTCGTCGTGGCGGATGCGCTGGCGAGCATAGCCGACGTCCTCCAACCCAAGCAGCTCGTGGTCTCCATTGCGGCAGGGGTAACCATTGATTCGATCCAGTCCAAGCTCACGACAGGAATTCCTGTCATTCGGGTGATGCCCAACACCCCAGCCCTTATCGGCGAAGGAGCGGCCGCACTGGCCCCCGGCAAGAATGCCACCCAGGCCCATCTCGAACTGGCGTCTCAGATATTCAGCGCCTCCGGAAAGGTGGTCCAGCTTACCGAAGACAAGCTCGATGCAGTCACCGGACTGAGCGGCAGCGGACCGGCGTTTGTCTACACGTTTATCGAGGCCCTCGCGGATGGTGGCGTCCGAATGGGCATCCCCAAGGCGACCGCGCTCCTTCTCGCTGCTCAGACCGTCCTCGGCGCTGCGAAGATGGTCCTGGAGACCGGAAGCCATCCTGCCGAACTCCGCGACAAGGTGATGACTCCGGGCGGCACGACCATCGCGGGCCTGGCGAGCCTCGAGCGGGACAAGTTCCGTTCGGCCTGCATCGAGGCAGTGACCGCCGCGACGAACCGATCTGCGGAGCTGGGCAAACCGAAAAGCTGAGTGTTTCGTGTATAATACTCTCATGTTAGTGCTCATCGTAAATCGCGCGATAGACATTCTGCAGCTCCTGATCATAGTAGACGCCCTTTTGTCATGGTTTCCGGGCGCGCGATACCGGTTCCGCGAGGCGACTCGAATCCTCGAAAAGATTACCAGGCCGTTTATGGATCCTTTCCGCAGGCTGATACCTCCATCCAAAACCGGCGGCCTGGATATCTCTCCGCTGCTGGCGCTCGTCGCCCTCGGAATCATACGTCAGATCATCAACTCTCTTCTGATCGGGAGAGGAATATGGCGGTAGAGCCGGCGGCCGAGGAGCCCCAGGGCACCCCATATCCCCAA
>DASRZD010000280.1:0-2172 GCA_035686805.1 Armatimonadota bacterium | reverse complement strand
AGCTTGCGCTCGACGTTGACGTGCCTCACCAATCGGTAGATAAGCTCATGCCAGAGGTGGAGGTCGTTCGGCGGGTTGATGCCTCCGCCCAGTATCGCCGGCGTGTAGGTCAAACACATCAGCGGCTGAGCGCCCATCGCGCGGATGATATCGAGCTGCTTGTCCAGCGCCGTAAAATCAACGGCCATCTTGCCATCCGTGACTTCGATCTTAAGGTAATGGTTCAGGACGTGGTCGAAGCGGATCAATCGGGGATGGAGGGCCTTCATCGGCTCGATAAGCGGTTGGAGGAACTCCGGGTCCGTGCTTTCGCCGCCCTGGGCGAAGTCGCGGTTGATGGGGTTAAACGGGCCGATGGGCCTGGATGCGTCAACTGAGACCGCAACCGAGCCCATCGCCATATTGCCGAAGATGATTACACATATCGCCAGAACAATCAGCTTGGTCATTGGATAACAGCTTTAGGTTTCTTCTTCTTCTTTTTCTGTTTCGGCGTAATGACCGCCTGCTTGCCCGCGGCGGGATTGAGCTTGTCCAAGACAGCCTGGAGCTGCTTCCTCGCCTCGATGGCCTTGGGATCAGTCGTATCGGCAGGCACCGGCTTTTCCACGAACGGCGCTTCCGACATGTCGAACAGTTCGCCCGAGCGAGTCAGCTTCCAGTCTTGACTTCGGACATACCACCTGCCGGTCAACTCGACATAGACCCATTCGCGAGGATTGCCCTTCTTTCCTTTGATCTGCGGCGAAAAATCATGCCCGTCAATCGGTCTGTCGTCGGGGAGTTTGGCACCGGCAAGGGCAGTGAAGGTTGGCATGTAGTCGCTGAAATCAATCAGGTCATTACTGGCTTTCCCTGCGGGCGTCGTGCCGGGCCAATTAACAATCATCGGGACCAGGCTTCCGCCTTCCTGCATGGTACCCTTCTGGCCCGAGAGCCGCTTGCCGTTAACCGTCGAGTTATCGGCATGGCCGGGGGCAGTACCGTTATCACCGACGAAGACAATGAGCGTCTTGTCACGGAGCTTCTGCTTGTCCAGTTCGTCCATCAGCCGGCCGACGAGCTTATCCATGTAGGAGAGGTTATCCGCATAATGGTCGCTCGTGGCCGTGCTGTCGGGCGTGCGGAGGATCGGCCCGTGGACATGGGACATGGCGTAATGGACGTAGAACGGCTGATCCTTGTGGCGGGTGATGAAATCCGCAAGAAACTCATGCATCACATCGGGCAGGTACTTGTCCTTCGGGAGGTCCACCTTCTTCCCATTGAGGGTGTAGGTGGGATCTTGCTCGGCCCAATACTTGCCGCTCCCGTTGAAACGGAGGTACTCGTCGAAGCCCCAATCGCTTGGCTCTAGCTGCAACTGGCTCCACTTGCCTACCGCTGCGGTCACGTAACCTGCCGGTTTCAAGACCTTGGGGATCATGATCTCATTCTCAGGCCGAGGAACTGCGCCCGATTGATTGCTGATCATGCCGGTTCGGAAGGGGTAGCGGCCGGTGAGGCTCTCACAACGTGAGGGGCCGCACAGCGGCTCGGCAAAGCACCGGTCGTATCTGATGCCGCCCTTCGCCAGCTCGTCAATCCGCGGAGTCTTATAGCGGTCCGATCCATAGCAGCCTATGTCGCCGAGGCCGACATCGTCCGAAAGGATGAAGATGATGTTCGGTTTAGTACCTTTGTCTTCAGCTGCCTGCAGAAAACCCGGCAACGCCCAAGGAAGTGCGAGCGTGGCCGCCCCTACCCCTGCCTGCTTCAGGAATTCGCGTCTGTTCATGCCGTTCTCCTTATCTTGAGGCTTGTGCTTTTTCGCACGCTTTCAGAATAGACGGGCGGACGAAGGATAAGTTCATTTGCCCACAGGTTGGGAGTCCAGGCAGTATCACGACGTAGCCGTCTTTGATAGGAAGCTGTGGGTACTGGAGGGTTACGCCGGCGCTAATCGGAACGACGTATGGTATTCGTCAGACGGCTCGGATTGGCAAGAGCTGCCCAATACTCCGTGGAAGCCGAGGCATGCTGCCAGCGTATTCGTTTACGACAATGCCCTGTGGGTAGTCGCCGGCAACAATATGGAGAGCGATGTCTGGAAGCTGGATCACAGGCCTGCTGATTCCAGGTCAGGCATTCATTCAGGAGAACCCTGCACTTAGCATCCAACTAGCCAAGCCC
>DASRZD010000279.1:0-4409 GCA_035686805.1 Armatimonadota bacterium | reverse complement strand
CTCACTGGCACCCGATCATGTCAATCCTCGCATGTCAGGCCGGCAAGGACGTCTACTGCGAGAAGCCGATTTCCCGTTGCCCAAGAGAGGCAATCGCAATGGCGAAGGCGGCTCGTGACAACAAGCGAGTCACACAGGTGGGCACGCAGATCCATTCGCTGGACAACTTCCGCCGCTGCGTGGAGATCGTTCGGTCGGGGATGCTGGGGAAGATCTCGGCGGTCCGAGTGATCTGCACCCTGAACGAATATCCCGGCGGTATCGGCAAGCCTGCCGACTCGAATCCGCCGGAAGGCCTTGACTGGGATGCATGGTGCGGCCCTGCGCCGCTTGTTCCGTTCAACGAGGCGAGGTTCAAGACCCACAGGTATTTCACCGACTACGTCGGAAGCTGGCTGAGTGAACTCGGCCCTCATATCGCCGATCTCGCCTTCTGGGCAATGGATCCCGGCCAGCCGCTGACCGCAGTCGCGAATGGCGGCAGGTTCGTGGCCGATGACATCAGCGACATCCCGGACACCTTCGAGGCGTTGTGGGAGTTTCCGGGCTTCAAGATGAGCTGGATGAACACGACCGCAAACAGCTTCGATTTCGGGTTGAGTGATGGGCCGGCGGGGGCCCGCGGAGGCCGAGCGCTCGGCGTCATGTTCCACGGCAACAAGGGCACGCTCATGGGGAACTACGGCTGGCACAAGATCGTCGGGGAGGCCGATGCCCTGAACGATGTCCCGATGCCCGAGCCGAGCATTCCATCCTCCCCAGGCCATGATCGCGAGTTCCTGGATGCCATCAAGACCCGGGAGCAGCCGCTCTGCAACTTCGACTATCACCTGCCGATCGCGGTTTCGATTGACCTGGCGCACGTCTCGTATAAGGTCGGCCGGAAGGTCTCCTGGGACGCGGAGAAGGGTGAGATCATCGGCGATAGAGAGGCAAACGCCCTCGTCAAGCCCAACTACCGCAAGCCCTGGAAACTGCCGAAGGTGTAGCGACTCCCTCTCCCCACTTGAGGGGGAGAGGGTCGGAGTGAGGGGGAAAGCAGTCCCATGAACCGAAGACAATTCCTTGGCCAGGCAGCTAGTACCGCCATTGCACTCGGCCTTGCCGGCACAATCGAATCACAAGCAAACGAATCCAGGAGCCAAGAAATGGACAACAAACCGAAGAAGGCGCTACTCCTCCCCATGCTTCCCGGGGATCTGAGCATGGACGACAAGTTCAAGATGGCGGCCGATTGCGGCTTCCAGGGCATGGAGGTCCCGCCGACGAACGATCCCGAGCAGATCAAGGCCATGCGCGCGGCCTCAGAGAAGGCCGGCATCCCCATCCACTCGATCATATATGGCGGCTGGGGCAAGCCTCTATCGAGCGCTTCCGATGCCGATGGCGCAGAAGCGGTCGAGGCCGCGAAGGCCGGTCTCCAGTGCGCTCATGACCTCGGCGCGGACGCACTCCTTCTCGTGCCGGCGCGTGTGACCGAGGAAACTCGATACATAGATGCCTACGAGCGCTCCCATAGGCGGGTGAAGGAACTCATCCCGACCGCCGAGAAGCTGGGCGTGACCATCTGCATCGAGAACGTCTGGAACGCCTTCCTCCTCAGCCCGATTGAGTTCGCCCGCTATGTGGATGAGTTCAAGAGCCCGTGGGTGCAGGCCTACTTCGACGTGGGCAATGTCATCGGGGCGTTTGGCTTCTCCCAGGACTGGATTCGCACGCTGGGCAAGCGCATCAAGAGGATCCACCTGAAAGACTTCAAGCTCGACGGCCGCCAGTGGACGAATCTCGGCGATGGCAGTGTCAACTGGCCCGAGGTCAAGAAAGCCCTCGCCGAGATCGGCTACAAGAGCTTCATGACCTGCGAGCTCGGCGGCGGCGATGCGAAGTACCTGAAGGATCTCTCTGCCCGGATCGAGCGGCTTCTTGGATGAAGCGTTCATCACTGATCCTCTGTTTGCTGTTGCTTGCTGGCTGGATGATCCGGGCTTCGGCAGCAACTGTACAGGCAGGTACGCCGCAGTACGGCTGTTTGCAGGCGCCGCCTGCTGACATCGAGTGGTTTCGCGACGCGCGGTTCGGGATGTTCATCCATTGGGGGCCGGTGAGCCAGATTGGCACCGAGATCAGTTGGTCCCGCCTTGGACCCGGCATCGAGCCGCCTAGGAAGAAGCGCGTCGTCCCCTGGCAGGAATACGATAGTCTCTACAAGACCTTCAACCCGACTTGCTTTGATGCCAAGAAATGGGTAAGGATCGCAAAGTCCGCGGGGATGAAGTACCTCGTCTTCACGACCAAGCATCACGATGGCTTCTGCATGTTCGATACGAAGAGCACCGACTACAAGATCACCAATTCGCCCTTCAAGCGCGATATCGTCGCCGAGATTGCCAAGGCCTGCAAAGAGGAGGGCATGAAGCTCGGATTCTACTACTCGCCGCCCGACTGGCATCACCCGGACTACATGACTGAGAACCATGCCCGCTATCTGGAGTATATGCGCGCGGAGCTTCGAGAGCTGTTGACGAACTATGGCAAGGTGGATGTCATCTGGTTCGATGGCCTGGGTGGCGCAGCCGAGAAGTGGGACAGCGAGAACCTATTCAAGATGATCAGGACGCTTCAGCCCGGGATTCTGATCAACAATCGCGCGGGACTACCGGCGGACTTTGATACGCCCGAACAGAAGATCGGCTCATTTCAGGCGGACCGGCCGTGGGAGAGTTGCATCACGATCGGAACCCAATGGGCATGCAAGCCGAACGATGTTGTGAAGTCCACGGAAACCTGCATTCAGACGCTGGTACGATGCGCGGGTGGGGATGGGAATCTGCTGCTGAACGTGGGCCCAAATCCCAAGGGTGAAATAGACCCTGTGCAGGTTGAGCGGCTCATGGAGATCGGCAAGTGGCTCAAGCGCTATGGCAAGAGCATCTACGGAACGAGGGGCGGGCCGTATCTCCCGTCGGACTGGGGAGTGAGCACTCACGAAGGAAAGAAGATATATCTACATGTCCTGGAATGGAAGAGCGACGCTCTGAAACTGCCGGCCATCCCGCGCAAAGTCGTAAAGTGCTACGTCCTGACAGGAGGGAAGCCGGAGATGATCCAGTCGGCGGATGGAATCCAAGTCACGATGCCCAGGGAGAAGCGCGACAGTACCGACACGATCATCGTTCTGCAACTGGATGCTGAGCCTTGATGACGTGCGGCGCTATGGTACTTTCGGCCCGAAGGAGCTTGACGTTGCCTGAGCACTGTTTAGTACTTCTCTCCATACTGGCGGTGGTGTTTGCCACCGCCGGTTCCTTGTCTGCCAAGAACGCTTCCGAGCCGCCGATGATTCCCGTCGGCCTCGATGCCTACACGATGTGGGATCGCTGGGCGTACCTGCGCATCGGCCAGCGGGCGTATATGACAAGTACCTACGACCGAGCCGGCGGCAATGAGAGCGCCGACGCCAGCCATTTCCTGTATCAGCTTGCGGATGATCGGAACGTCACTCTCGACGTGATGGGCGAGGGGGTGCTGGAGTTCGCCCGCTATAACCATTGGCACGGGAGTCCCTGGCACTACATCGTGGACGGCCGGGACAACGTCGTCCAGGAAACCAGCTCGGCCGATCCCGAGCATCCGACCGAGAACTCGGTCTTCCTCCCGGAGAAGCAGTTTCCCAATCCGCTCACCTGGACCTGGTCGCAGACAAAGGGCGCGGACCTGATGTGGGTGCCCCTCCCATTCGAGCGCTCGTTCACCATGGCGTACGAGCGGACGCACTACGGCACGGGCTATTATGTCTATCACAAGTTCATGCCCGGCCTCACGAACCTCAGCCGCCCGATCACGGGCTGGACCATGGACGATGTTCCACCCGCCGACGTCCTGGCCCTAATACGGAAAAGCGGCACGGATATCGCGCCCAGAGGCGTCGCCACACTCTCAGGCAATCTTGACCTTCATGAGGGCGAAGATATTGTTGAGATCAGAGGCCCTTCAACCATCCGAGCGCTCAAACTCAGCGTTCCTCGCGCGAATGCAGATGAATTCTGTCATGCCAGGATCGCCATCTACTGGGATGGCAGCTCCGTTCCGTCGGTGAATGCACCGATTGGCCTCTTTTTCGGCACTGGATCGCTCTACAACCGGGAGCATCGGCGATACCTTGTGAAAGCCTTCCCGGTCAGCGTCCGCCTGGATGCCGACCGCGCCCACTTCGCAATGTATTTCCCCATGCCGTTCATGAAGTCTGCGAAGATCGAGCTGGACACCCAGAAACCGGTCAAGGGCCTCCGATGGAGCGTGCGCTTCCAGCCATACACCGATCCGCCGAACTGGGCCTGCAACTTCCATGCGACCTATGTGGATCACGGTGAGCCCATTCCAGGCAAGGACCTGGTGCTCCTCGACACGAC
>DASRZD010000278.1:0-9789 GCA_035686805.1 Armatimonadota bacterium | reverse complement strand
TCTGCTCAGAGCACTCGAAGGAGACACCCGGGCCGTTCATCTCGCTGAGGCCGTAGCTGTTGAATGCCTTGAAGCCAAAAAGGTCCTGGAGCTTGAGGTGCATTTCGTCGGTGTACGGCTCCGCGCCGAGCGCCGCGATTCTTATGCCGAGGGTCTTAGGATCGTCGCCGTCCTGGATCATCCGTTCGGCGACGTGCATAGCATAGCTGGGGGTGGCATGGATGACGGTTACGTGGAAATCGCGAATAAGGGTGATCTGCCTGGCGGTATTCCCCGCCCCCGCCGGGATGACCCACATGCCCAGCCGCTCCGCGCCGTAATGCAAACCCAGCCCGCCGGTGAAGAGGCCGTATCCGCTCATGTTCTGGAATACGTCGGCCGAGGTCGCGCCCGCCATCGCAAGGCAGCGAGCCATCAACTCTGCCCAGCAGTCAACATCCTCTTTCGTGTGGAAGATCGCAGTCGGCTTGCCGGTCGTGCCGCTGGATGTGTGCATGCGAAGAACTTCCTCCGGCTCGACGGCCAGCATCCCGGTCGGATAGCTGAGCCTGAGATCATCCTTCGAGGTGAACGGCAGTTGGGCGACGTCATCCAGCGACCGGATGTCCCCCGGATCGAAGCCGAGCTTCTGGAACTTCATTCCATACCACGGGGACTTCGCCGCCTGAGCTATGCTCTGCTTCAGCGCCCCAAGCTGCCACTTGCGAAGCTCCTCCTCTGCCATCCACTCGAACTTCCCACCGGCTCTGTCTGCTAAGTCCATCTGCTTTCCTTACTAGATACTCAATGCCGGATACGAGATACCGGATACCGGATGCCGGACACCCTATCCGCTGCTGCCCGAGGGCAATCTCTTCGTATACAACCATGCGATCCGCGCCATCAGCCCCAAGAAAACTAATACGGAAATAGCCAGCATCCATGGGAGGATCCAACCGACTATAGCCGCAAACACTGGAACAAAATACATTATTCCAAGTGTCTTGCTCCTACGGCGGACGACTAGCTCCTCCTTCTCTGTTAGAGTCGGCGACCCACGAACCAGATGCAGGCAGTACTCAACTGAGAAACCCGACGGCGCAGCCAGGACCACAAGTATTGGCCAGAGGAATAGCCAGACCTTATCAGGCAAGACCCTGAGCCCGATAAGGAGTACGAAAACCTCACATGCCCAAATCCCTACCAGCCCAAACCAAAACCGCCACGGAACTCTTGCAGTCGAATCGGTTGTGGCCACAGTCACCCCCGAAATCAGCAATCCGCTATCTCCTTACCTGATGAACCTGATGGTGCATATCCCTTCTTGCTGAACGGGATCGAACTCATGATGATCAGCCGTGACCAAGTCTCCGCCGACTCGCACCGCCAGGGACATGCAAAAGCAATCGGCAAGCGAGACACGGCGTAGTCTCGCTTTGTGTGCTCCGGCGGTCTGCCAGAACTCGAGGTCCATATCCTCACGAACCGCCAACGGGCCTGACATCAGGTCTTCGATGACCTGCCTTGCTTTAGGTTCGCCATGGGTACGTGCAAGGTCGTAGTAGACTTCGCAAAGGTTTACTGCATGGACAAGGCATGAGTTACCCGGATCATCCAGCATGTCGGCTACCGAACTGCCCCCAGGCTCGTTGTGGATCAAGGCGACTAGCGCGTTGGCATCTAGAACCAGGTTCATGCAGCTTCATCCTGGCGAACGCCTGGATGGGCCTCGTCCCACTGACGTTCTTCAGCATCGACTTCCTCATGCTTTTCACGCATTATCACGTCAAGAGGTCGCTCTGGCCGCGGGTACCTTCCCAGCAGATCCCGCCCAGTCAGACGATGCCCGCCTGATGTTGGCAAAGGTATTTCGCTGACAAATGCGTCTAGCGCCTGCTCCGGGATCCTATACACCCGACCGATCTTGCGCCCGGGGATCCGTCCCTGCTTGATCCACGCTCTTACGGTATTGGGCTTGACTTGAAGCCTGTCTGCGGCCTGTTCCACAGTGATTGTTCTAGTCATAGCGGTCTACCCCCCGGCCCATTATACCACCAAACGTCACCAAACGCAACTGAAAGTTACTTGACAGCATTATACGAAGGCGTTCGGCCCACAGTCCGCAATCCGATATCCGATATCCGAAATCGGCGCTAGCGCCATTTGTGCTCGAACTTCTGGAGGCTGTCGTACCCTCGCCACATTATCAGGTGATCCACCAGCGTCATGGCGACCATCGCCTCGGCGACCGGGATGATCCTCGAAAGGAGTGTGGGGTCTCGGCGAGTGATCGCGCCCAGAGTCGTTTCCTGCATTTTCTCCATATCAACCGTCTGCTGGGGGACGGACACGGTCGACGTCGGCTTGACCGCAAGCCTCATCACCAGGTCCTCGCCGTTCGAGATGCCGCCCAGGAACCCGCCCGAGTTATTGGTCTTGAACCGAACTCGGCCGTTCTCCAGGTAGGGGATGTCGTTGGATTCCGAGCCCTTCATCTCTGCAACCTTGAAGCCCGCGCCGAACTCCAGTCCCTTGATCGCCCCAATGCTCATCAGGGCATGGGCGAAGCAAGCATTCAGTTTGTCGAACACCGGCTCTCCGAGTCCGGGAGGCACTCCCCGGGCGATGACTTCGATGATCCCGCCCGCAGTCTCGCCTTCATCCTTGATCTCCATCACGCGGTCAATCATCTTCTTCGCCGCTTCCTGATCCGGGCAGACGATGATGTTCTTGCGGGCCTCCTCGGCGATCCGGTCGAATGGCGGGATATTCTCAGCCTGAATCCCCATGCAAGCCTTGGTATATCCGACGATCTTGATGCCTTCGGTCGCCAGGATCATCTTCGCGAGGGCGCCTGCCGCCACCCGCATGCAGGTCTCTCGGCCGCTCGCCCGACCTGCGCCGCACCAGTCGGCGTATTCGTCATACTTGATGAAGTAGGTGTACTCAGCATGTCCCGGGCGAATGAGGTCTTTCACATCGCGATACTGCTGAACGTGGATGTCATGGCGGTCAACGTTGTAGATGATCATGCCCACCGGTGCGCCGGTCGTCTTGCCCTCGAGCAGGCCAGAGACGACCTTAACCTGATCGGTCTCCATCCGAGGCGAGTCAATCGGCGTCTGACCGGGTCTTCGCCGATCCAGCTCCACCTGGACGTCCGAATCCTTAAGGGCCATCCCGGCCGGGACGCCATCCACGATGCACAGCAGCGCATCGCCATATGACTCCCCGCACGCCGTGACCCGAAATACTCTCCCGAAAGTGTTGCCTAGCAAGTGTCCCTCCTCTTACTCCCCCATTGAAAGCTGAGTGTTGAACGTTGAACCTTCAGCAAACCTCTATCTTCGCTCCCGCCTCTTGCATAAGCTCCGTGAAGTTCGGGAACGTGATGCTGACTGCCTCGGCGGTATCGATTTCCGTCACGCCATCCGCTGCCAATCCCGCGACTGCAAGCGCCATCACCACTCGATGGTCCTTGTGTCCGTTGACCTTCGCCCCACGCAGAGGACTCCCGGTAATCACCAGGCCGTCGGGCAGTTCCTCGACCTTCCCGCCCATCTTGGCCAGTTCCTTGCGCATCAGTTTGATGCGGTCGGTTTCCTTATGCCTGGCCTGCTTCACATTCACCAGTCTCGTGACCCCGTCCGCAAAACATGCTGTGACCGCCATCGCCGGAAGCGCATCGGGAGTATCCTCGAGGTCGAACTCCCCGCCCCTGAGGTCGCCGCCGGTGATGCGAATGCCCTCCGGGAGCTGCTCGACCTTCGCCCCCATCTCCCTCAGCATGTCCACGACGGCTTTATCTCCCTGCGAATCGGCCATGTCCAGGCCCAGAAGCGTCAACTCCGAGCCGGTGATCGCCGCCGCACAAAGGAAGAAGGTTGCGGATGAAAAATCGCCCGGAATGCTCTTCTCGAACGCATTGTAATTCTGGCCTCCGGGGATGACAAAGTGATCGTATCCCTCCCGCTCGTATCGGATGCCCTGCTCATCCAGCCATCCCAGCGTCATCTCGATATAGGGCTTCTCGACCAAATCGCGCACCAGGATATCCGCGTCTGCGCTCGCGAGAGGGCAGTTGATGAGCAGGCTGGTTACGTACTGGGAGGTCTTGCTCGCATCTACGTATGCTCGGCCGCCGTTCATCGGCCCTCCGATGATCAGTGGAGGCCGGCCGTTCCCACGAGTGGAGAGCGCCCTTGCGCCGAGATGGGTTACCGCGTCCAGCAGCGGCCCTGCCGGACGATTTCTGATCTGCTGATCGCCCGTGAAGACGCTGTAGCCGTCAATCAACGCCGCCGAGCCGATCGCTATGTAGAGCGTCGTGCCCGAATTGCCTACGTCCAGCACATCTTCGGGGACCGATAGCTTGCGCCCCGTGCCCCGGATTATCCAGTCGTCTTCCAGGGTGATCTTCGCGCCTAGCTTTTCATAGACATCAACCGCATAAAGGGTATCCGCCGAGCGCAATGGATTCTGCACCCGTGATGTTCCATAGGCGAGAGAACCGATCGCAACCGCTCGAATGGTGTGCGACTTAGAAGCGGGTATCCGCACCTGCCCGGAGAGCCCGGATTTTTCGACGCAAAGATTCACCTGTCGGCAACCCCCGAATAAACCAAGTTTAGCGAAATTCCTAACGAAGGTCAACTTAGCAAAGCAGCCATGCGAAAGATTTGTTGGCACAACGGGTAAACCGCCTGCATCGAGGTCCGAGGTGTCGAGGGATTGGGCGAAAATTCAGGGTCGCAAGATTCCGATAGTGTGATATAATAGTAGGCGAGAAACCGGCAGTAACGTCTTGCAGCATCACGTCAGCTTACCCTGGGAGGTGGAAGTCATGAAGTACGCAAGAACACCCGTCCTGTTTTTGCTCGTATTCGTCCTCGCAGTGCCCGCTTATTCGATACCGGAACTCTACAAGGTGTCCACGAGCGGTAGCGCGCCGGCGTACGTCTACTACACCCTCAATTGCACTGCGAATATGACCTTCGAGATCTTTCCCTCGGACTCCGGCGGCAACATCACCGGGCCGAAGATAAGAACGGACACACAGAGCGGGGTTAGCAAGGGTCCGCATACATACTACTGGCCCGGGACGAAAGACGACGGCTCTCCCGCGCCTTACGGATACTACGTCTGCAAGCTGACAGCGTCTGTCAGCGAATCCTCATTCAGGATAATCATAGGCGCGTACAAGTGGGATGAGAACGTGACCGAATATCTTTCCTGGATTCCTCCTGTGGGTGATGGCTGGGGATATTATGGCGTCTCCATCAACACCAATCCTGACAGCCCCTACTATGGACGAATCTACGCGCCGAATACGAACCTTCAGGATATCCTCATGTATGACTGCGACGGCACGTATCTCGGCGTGCTGGATGACAGCGGCATCGGCTGGGGCGGCAGCGCTCCGTGGGACCTCTACGTTGCGAGGGATGGCTATGTCTACGTGAGCGACCGATCTGTGACCCGCATTTACTGCTTCCCACCGGATGGCAGTCATTGGGTTTCCTATGGCACGGCCAGCTACTCCGATTTTTGCGTCCGGCAGATGCCTGACGATGTGACGCATATTTACCAGAGCAGCGGCATGAAGATATACCATACCACCGTGTCGCCTGACCACCTTACCTGGAGTGGTCCAGCCGAGGTTGCCGACCCGCCCGATTCGGTCGGCGGTCTCTGGGTGTCGGCGGATCGAAGCTATATGTACGTGTGTCAGGACTCTGGCACCATAGCGAAATGGAACAAGGGCTCAGGCGAGACGTTCACTCAGGACACCGGTTGGAGTTGCCCGATTACAAGTGCTCAGGACGTATGCGCGACCCCTGACGAGGATTATCTCTGGATCGGTAGGTTTGTCGCCGCGTCAAGTGGTCCCATCGCCAAGTATCCTATTTCGGGGGGCTCACCGATCTACTACAACGGAACTCCATATGTCAAGGGCGTTCAGTGCGACGCGGTCGGCAACGTCCTGATCACCTATGGCAAGAGTGCGAGCACGTGGCCCTCCTACTACTGGTGCCTGGCCACCGAACCGGGAACCTTTACCGCCACCAGGACGACAGGTCCGTTCGTGCCGGCCGGGGGTGATTTTGCCCCGATTGTCGTTCCCGGCAGCGAGACTTGGACGTACAGCGATCCAAGCGGCCAGCTCATTCCTGACGGCACGTCAACTGCTACGGTATGCTTCAAAGTCATGGATGTCAATGGCTGCTCGGACATCTGCAGTGTGACGGTTGATTTGGCTTCGGTGAAAATGGCAAGCGATCCAACGCCGGTCCAGAATGTGGATTCGATGGTATGCCAGCCCGACGGGATGACCGTCATCTGCTGCAAGACGTTCACAGCAGTGCGAGGAAGCAAGGCTGGGTTGCATACTCTCAGGGTTGAGCCTCGTGATTGCCATTATCCGGCAGTTCCTCCCAATCCTACGGATCTCGACTTCTACGTCCAGGGAGCGACATTCAACGGCACGGTCAAGCATATCCGTCACAATGCCCTGATTGCCGGTGCGACGATAAGCGTCATCGGCGGGATGTCAGGTGTCTACGGATATCCGTTCACTTACACCGGCCTGACGGATTCGAACGGCCAGGCGTCCGTGAGCATAAGCGAAGGCTCGTTCACCGCGATCGCGAGTAAGATCGGTTACAAGACTCAGCCGCCCAGCCCACATACGATCGGCCTGGGAGACATCGGCGGATCTATAGCCATGGAGTTCTATCTCGGCCCAGTGACCATTGCCGAGGCGAAGGCCCTCCCCAGCGGCACAACCGCGAGCGTCGAGGGCGTAACCTTTGCCTGGCCGAAGGGACTTGCGCCCACCGCCACGTGCGGGTTGGACTACAGGCTGTATTCGGTAAGTGGCACGACCGGCGGCATGTACAACCAATGGTATATGTGCGATCGCGATAACGCGGCCAATGGCATGCTGTTCCAACTCAAACCGACTGATGACGCGGCCGGCTTCCCGTATACTTGGGACGACCCAACCAAAGCTGACGACTATGGCGTCTCCATGTATTTCGGCAATAGGCCTGCCTTGGGGAACACCATATGCCTGACAGGCGAAGTCAACCTTATCCCTGGTTATGAGAAGCGATGCAGAGTCAAGGATGAGGATTTCCCGCCCGAATCGGGATACGATCCGCAGACGTATAATCAGACTTACATGAACCGCGGGAACCTCGGCGGATTGCCTTCGCCCATTCCGATAACCATTCCACAAGTCTACCACGACTGGAATGTAGTCGTTGCTCCGGCCTCGTGGGGCTCGTTCGTATCATTGGCCGGGGCCAGGGTCATCAAGTACATGCCTGATGCGGGGGCAATACCCGAAGGCGCGTATACTCCGGCCCCTGGCGAAGAGCATATCCCCACAGCGATAGTCATGGACAACTCGTTCAACTGGACGACCATTACATTCCAGACGCCATCCAGCCTGTGCATCGCCGACCCGCCGGTTGATGTGGGATGCGTCTACACTTTCACCGGCGCGGCCGGCCGAAGAGCGAGGAATGGTGTCGGCACGATCAGGGTCCGTCAGGCATCCGATATAGTTACGACTTGCGATCCCTTCCCGACCGATGACAATATCAGGAAAGTACGAGGCGCGCCTGCTCTAGGGAAGGAACTCGTTGGCATTGTGACGGGCAAGTGGCCCACCTATGTGTACGTCGAGAGTAGTGACAGATCGTCTGGTGTGAGAGTGAATGCATCAGCAGCTGCCCAGACGTTCATCACAGTAGGCGATAAAGTCTTGTTTACCGGCGATACCGCCCTCGTTGATGGCCAGAAGCAGGTGACATTAACCAGTCCTTTTGTCATACTAAGCAGCAACAATCCGCTGCCGTACTTGGTCATGCGAACGATGGATATCGGCGGGGAGGATTACGGCCCATACGATCCGGGAATCACCTACGGCAGAGGGCCGCTGAACGTCGGCCTGCTGGTGACGCTCTTCGGCCGCGTCACCGCTCGTGATACCGGCTCTCAATGGTTCTACTTGTGGGACGGCGCGAATCTGCTGGGAGGAATAACCCCCCTCGACGATGGCACCGGGAACCTCGGGGTACGGGTAATCAGCAGTTTTGCCGTCGTGCCGGACACCGACTTTGTCAAGGTAACCGGCGTCGTGAGCACAAATACGACGACTGTCCCAGGTAGGGTGATCCCGGAGATCCTCCCGACAGAAACGCCCGTCAAGATCGCACCCTGAGCGGTCCGGCATCCGGCGTTCCAAGTTGGACGTTCGATGTTCGACGTTCCCGTGTGCTATAATAGTCTGCGTTAACCCATTTCCCGGCAAGGAGTGAACCATGCGCAGACTGATCCTGATTTCCATCATCATCCTTACCATCCTCACGCCCCTGTATGCCGCCCAGCCGAAGAACGTGATCCTCATGATCGGCGACGGCATGGGTCCGGCCCAGGTGACCCTCGCACGACTCTCGTGCGGAAGCTCGCTCAACATGGATTCCATGAAGTACGGTGGCTTGGTGAAGACTCAATCCGCCGACTCGACCATCACCGACTCGGCGGCGGCCGGGACCGCGCTGGCAACCGGGTTCAAGACGAACAACGGCATGATCAGCACCCTCCCCGACGGCACCGAGGTTCAGACGATCCTCGAGGCTGCGCAGAAGATCGGGAAGGCGACCGGGCTGATAACGACCGTCAGTATCACCGACGCCACCCCAGCCGTCTTCGGCTCGCATATCGCATCCCGGAAGGGCCAGGCGGATATCGCCCCCCAGCTTATCGAGCACAAGATTGACGTCATCCTCGGCGGCGGGAAGGTCTTCTGGATCCCGAAGACTCAGGAGCAGAGCAGGCGTGAGGATGAGCGCGATATCATCGCCGAGGCGAAGTCGGCTGGCTATTCATACGTTGATACCCGCGACGGCATGCTGTCCGCAAATGGTAGGGTACTCGGCCTGTTCCAATTGGGAGGGCTCACCACCGAGTCCCCCGAGCCCACCCTCGCCGAGATGGCGGACAAGGCCATTCAGACTCTCTCCTCGGACAAGGACGGCTTCTTCCTCATGGTCGAGGGCGGCCAGATTGATTACAGATGCCATGACAACGACGCTCCCGGCGCGATCAAGCAGACCCTCGACTTCGATGCCGCCATCGGCAAGGTATTGGATTTCGCTCGCAGCAAGGGGAACACGCTGGTGATCGTCACCGCAGACCATGAGACCGGCGGGATGACCATCATCTACCCCGACAAGGACAGCGCGGAGAAGTTCAAGGTTGTCTTCACGACGAAGGGCCACTCCGCCTGCAACGTGCCTCTCCTCGCCGACGGCCCGGGCGCGGATTCATTCACCGGCGTGTTGGACAACACGGACGTGCCGAAGAGGATAGCGGAGGTCTGGAAAATCAAGGGGTTTGCATGCAAATGAGAAGGGGGAGCGCACGCTCCCCCTCAATTGTACGCTAGGGCGAAGGCGGAACGATGATCGTTACCAGATCAGTCGTCGGGGCCGTGATGATCACGTCCTCAACCGTCTTCACCAATGTAGTTCCCTGATATACCTGGAGGTCATAAGTCCCCTGGGCTATCACATCGAGTTCGAAGCTTCCATCGGTCTCGACGCTGACACTCCCAACCAGGTATGCGTCATCGCCAGCATGGTCCGGCAGATAGAGCCTGACGGTAACGTCCGCCGGCAGCGCAATCGGATTGCCCGAACCGTCCTGGAACTCGACTTTGCCGGTAACCTGGGTAGCGATATCCACCGGCGACATGGTCATCACCGGGTGGAGCATGTAGGTGCCGCCGCCTGTATCTAC
>DASRZD010000277.1:0-3556 GCA_035686805.1 Armatimonadota bacterium | reverse complement strand
TCCGGATCTTAGCTTGTTTGCAGCTCCCCGAAGCGTTTCGCCGCTGACCGCGTCCTTCATCGGCCCTCTGCCCCAAGGCATCCACCATACGCCCTTGTTAGCTTGACCAAAAACTCGGTTTAAGTTGTATCAACTTACCCTATTTCCACTATGCAGTTTTCAATGAACGTTCCTAGCGGCGGGCGCAGATACTTTGTCTGCGCCCAGGAAAACTCACAAAAACATGCATCCCGAAGGATGCACGGACAGTCATTATACTGCCCAAGCACCGTCTTGTCAACACGTTTCGGGAGCTTATTTCTCCGGCTTCATCTGAGGGAACAGAATGACGTCTCTAATGGAAGACGAATCCGTGAAGAGCATGACCATGCGGTCAATGCCGACACCCAGGCCGCCGGTGGGAGGCATGCCATATTCTAACGCCCGCAGGAAGTCCTCATCCATCGGATGAGTTTCCTCGTCGCCGGCAGCCCTCATCCTCGCCTGGGCCTCGAACCTCTCACGCTGATCGAGCGGATCATTGATCTCGGAGAAGGCATTGCCGCATTCCAGCGCCGCAATGTACGGCTCGAATCGGCGAGTGAGATTCGGATTGTCGGGATCTTTCTTCGCAAGGGGAGATATGTCAACCGGATAGTCGGTGATGAACGTGGGCTGGATCAGGTTCGGCTGCAGGAATCGCTCATGAACCTTATCCACTATCCCGCCAATGGTACTCTCCTTCTCCATAGGGAGGCCCAAGCGCTCGCCGGCCTTTTTAGCGGATTCGAGCGTTTGGAACTCCTCAGGCTCCACTCCCGCGTATTCCTTGATTCCCTCCAGCAAGGGCAGGCGCTTCCACGGCGGGGTCAGATCAATCGTATTGCCCTGATACTTGACGGTCAGCCCCCCGTAAAGCTCATTGCATACGAAGGAGAACATCCGCTCCACGAGATCCATCATGCCTTCCAGATTCGTGTATGCCTGATAGAGTTCGAGCATGGTGAACTCGGGATTATGGCGAGTGGAGAGCCCCTCATTGCGGAACACCCGCCCGAGCTCGTAGACCTTTTCGATGCCACCGACGATCAGCCGCTTCAGGTAGAGTTCGAGTGATATCCTGAGCTTGAAGTCATGATCCAGCGCATTGTGGTGCGTGATGAATGGCTTTGCCGCTGCGCCGCCCGCCACCGCCTGAAGCACAGGCGTCTCCACTTCCATGAAGCCCTCGTTGTCCAGCAACTCACGCACGGCCCGAATGATCGTGCTCCGCTTCGCCATGACCTCCCGCACTTCCGGGTTGACGATCAGGTCGAGATATCGCTGCCTGTATCGCTGCTCCACATCCTCCAGCCCGTACCACTCCTGCTCGCCTTTCTGCTTGCCGATGGGAATCGGCCGCAGGGACTTCGCCAGTATCCTGAATGAGGATGCGAATACCGTGACTTCGCCGGTCCGAGTCTTGCCGACCTGACCCACGGCGCCCACGATATCCCCGATATCCATCAGCTCCATGAACTTGTACTGATCGCCGACTACATCAGCCTTTATATATAGCTGAATCCGCCCCGAGCCGTCCTGAATGTGGGAGAAAGACGCCTTGCCCATGGGCCGAAACGACACAACTCGCCCGGCAACGGAAACCTCCTTGCCTTCGAGCGCCTCGAAGCCGGAGATGATCTGCCCGGCCATGTGAGTGCGGTCATAGCGCTCGATGGCGAAGGGATCTGCTCCCATGCGCCGAAGCTCGTCCAGTTTCTCGCGCCTGTGCGCGATCAGTTCGTTTTCTTCGATAGTCAACTTCGTGCTCCCCCAGACGTGCAAACAGCGTATAGCCTACCTCTGCCATACGCTGTTTGTCAAGGCTGTTGTGCTGATAAGGGGCGAATTACTTGGTGATCTTCATGATCTTGTATCGCGCTGTGCCGGCCGGAACCTCCACGTCTATCTCTTCCCCAGCCTTCTTTTCCAGAAGAGCCTCGCCCACGGGCGACTCGTTCGAGATCCGATCCTCGGACGGATCGGCCTCAACCGATCCGACGATGGTATATACCCATTCATCCTCGGTTTCCAGGTCTCGCACCTTCACCTTCGACCCGACGCCGACCATCTTCGTGGGGATTTCGCCCCTCTCGATGATCCGGGCGTTCTGGAGGATGAGCTTCAACTCCATGATCCGGCCCTCGACGAAGGCTTGCTCGGTCTTCGCATCCTCGTATTCCGAGTTCTCGGAGAACTCACCGAACTGCTTCGACTCACGAATGCGGTCGGCGACCTCTCTTCGATGGACTGTCCGAAGATGCTCCAGCTCTTCTTCTATTCTCTTCAACCCGTCTGACGTAAGGATTATTTCCTTCTCGGCTTCCATGTACTGTCTCCTGTGTTCGCCAATAAGAATAAGCACCGATTACCCGACTCGCGGGGCGACCAGTGCTTAGGATAGGCACAACATTAGTTTTCAGGGATTGTACCACAGAGTGCCGGATATGTCAAACATCTTTTTTCGTTTGCGCCTGTAAATTTGGCGGGGGTGGGCAAGATTAGAATAGGCATAAGTCATGAGGAGTAAGATGGTGGCCTGGCAAGTCCATGATGAGAATGGGGCCCGCACGGGCGGACCCCACTTTTTGAAGGTGAACTGCCTCGAGGGCTCAGTTCATGACCCGAAGGCTAAAACCTAGCCCCCAGCGTCACCTCGTTGACTGTATTCCATACGGCCACCACCTCCTCAAGGAACGCCTTGCGGCGTCATCCCGACACAGCGGGATGTGCTTTCAGCATAGCAGATGAGGCCGAATGTGTCAATATGCGTGAAGGAAAAATAGCTTGCATGGCGAATGCTGTATTGCCGGTAAGGCATGACTTCACGCATGAAAGGAGCACGGCCATGGCACACTCGAAGGACCGCGGACACGACGGTAAGAAGAAGCGGAAGAAGAAGGAGAAGACAAAGCTCCTGGTCGAGAAGCCGGTAGCCCACAGGATCCACACTCTCGGCGAGCCGGGAAAGTAGGGAGGCTGAGAATCCCCACGGATACCCAACCTCCACTATCGTTTTATGCTAACTTCCCGGCGTTCTCGGATAGTAGATGTACTGGTTGAGCAGGTCTACCACTATAGTGTTCTCCAGCCCGCTCTTGAAACGGAAGATCGAGGTAGTTGTCTCCGGGTAATATTGCCATCCTTCCTCGACTTTAGACAGGTCCTCCGCACGCCTCAGCACGGCGTTGCATTGAACTGATAGCGGTTCCCGGACGCCAACCAGGATGCCACCCAAGAACGCGCCCGGCACTCCCAGGAAATCACCCTTCAACATCTCGGAGTTCGAGGTCAGGTGCACATTCTTGACGGGCATGGTCAGGGCAAACACCGCACCCTTGGGGTCCTTGATGATGTAGGTATTGGGGAAAGCATCTCTCCCGTAGATCCGAGTGAACATGCGCGAGATGAGTCGGGGATTCAGGTCCCAATGATATTCCTCCGCTCCCTTCACGGGACTGTAGGCATCGGGATACATGCCGGCGTCTGCAGGGTATTTCTCCGTAATGTACAGAACTTGCTGAATTCCACAATTCAT
>DASRZD010000276.1:0-9570 GCA_035686805.1 Armatimonadota bacterium | reverse complement strand
GAGATCAGCGTCATCATCCCCGGCAGCCGATTTCTGAGTTCGCCGACTGCCGCCTTGATGAAGAAGATGCCGCCGTAGAAGAAGATGAAAGTCCCCAGGAGCGCCGGAACGTACTCCGAACCTGGGAATCTCGGCGCAGTGAAGTGGAGCAGCCTTTGAATGCCTGCGGAGTAGAGGACTACCGGAATAGTGAGGATCAGAGTGACCCAGAAGCGCTTGCGAAGCACATTGATATCGTGCCCCGCATGACGGCCAGGCCCGCCATGGACCGCATGTTCTCCATGTGCCATGTGCTCATGGTTCATGAGAGTTCTTGCTTCATCCGCTCGTACTCCTCTTTGGTAATCTCACCTGCGGCATACCGCCTCTTGAGGATATCCAGCGGATTCTCGGCCCCTCCGGTCCGGGAGCGGTTCACCGCCCACACAATCACCAAGACGACGGCGACCAGTAAGGCGAGCGACAGAAACATCATCAGTACCATAATCAGCCAGTTGAACCCATATTCATACATCAAGTGAATCACCTCAACTCGTCCAGGTATCCGGCAGAAGCGCCGCCTCAACAGGCTTTGGCGCAGGGTGCAGCCGCAGCGCAATCGCCACCGTCGTCCCTCTCGGGCCGGTGGCCAGGTAGACCTTATCCGCTATCGAAAGGATGGCCTTATAACCCATTCCCAGGGTCCCGGCGGTGGAATATCCACGCACCAATGCGACTTCCGGCAGCGTGAGGGCCTCGATGCCGGGGCCATTATCCGAGACTACGAATATCAGCCCATCCGGAGTATTGTGCAGCGATGCCATGCCTCCACCTGCGTGTTTGTAGGCGTTCGTCGTGGACTCGCCGACTGTCAGAATGAAATCATATAGCCGGTCTGGATCCATGCCGGCCTTCTCCCCGAGGGCCCTCACCGCCTGCCTTATCGCTCCCAGATCCTCGCCTCGGCGGATTTCCCACGATGCGATCGGCGGCCCGGCAATACGCTCGATATCCTCTTTCTCGGTTATGAGCAGCTTACCCTCGGTTGCAGCCTGGATCGTTCGCCGGTAGAAATCCCGCTTATGCACTTCCAGCTCGCGCCTTCTCTGCTCGGCCAGCTTTCGCTCCGTAATGTCAATGCTCAGGCTCAATGCCATGATGATCTGACCTGATTTGTCGAAAACCGGGGTCGCGTTCGACAGAACGTAGACCGTTGACCCATCCGCTTTGCGATCCTGCCACTCCAATCCTTCGATAATCTCCCCTTCAAATACCCTGGCGATCACCGATCTTCGCCTCTTATGATCCTTGGGGCTCGAGATGGTCTCGTACAAGGACCCGCCGAGCAACTCCTCCCGAGAGAATCCGAAGAGACGTTCGCACGCTTCGTTCGCCTGGACGATCACACCATCCCTGTCAAAGCCGAAGATCGCCCCGGGCATGTAGTCGAAGATCGCCTGGAAATTCGCCTCCGAACGCTGGAGCGCTTCCTCAGCCCTCTTTCGCTCGGTGATATCCCTGGCCACCCAGATGACGGTATCTTCCAGCATGGGCGAGACTGAAGCCGAGAACCAGAGTTCCCGATCGCCGATCTTCAACTCGTATTCCGTCTGCACAGTCTTCTGCTCTTTGAGCGCACGATGAATCACTTCCAGGAAGTAATCTGCCTCCTCTTTTGGAAAAACTTCGTACAGCGTCTTGCCCAGAATCTCGTTGGCCGGCCTATAAAGGAGTGAAGGATTGGTGGGCGCAATCTCAAGGTAACGACCTTCCGAGTTGAGTACCAGGATCACGTCGGTCATGGCTGAGAAGAGCGCTCGCAGCTCCGCCTCCGAGGCCTTCAGAGCCTCTTCCGCCCTCTTCCTCTCGGTGATGTCCCGCATGACTGCCAGGATCGAAGGCTTACCCTTGTAGACGACCGGCATTGCCGCAACTTCAACATCGACCCAGGTTCCGTCCATGCGGAGGAACTGCTCCTCGATGATGGGGACAGTCTTCCCTTCCTCAGTCATCAGGCGCATGCGTTCCTTCACGTTGTCTCTATCTTTGGGGTGTATGAGATCAAGCGGCGATCTACCAACAAGATCCTCAGGCTTCTCAGCGCCAACCAGCTTTGCCGCTGCGGGGTTGGCATAGGCTATCTTGCCGTCCACAGTCATTGTAACCATATCGGGCGAGAACTCTACCAGGCTGCGATAGCGTTCTTCCGACTCCTTCAGCGCCTCTTCCACCCGCTTGCGTTCAAGCGCACTAACAAAGATGTAACCGACGAGCTTCAGCAGCGCAATGCTGTCATCCGACCATGTCATCCTCTCTCTTACGGCATCGAACCCGACGAAGCCCACCAAGGATTCGCGATAGACCATCGGAACGAAAATGAGCGTTTGAATGCCCTCCAGTTGCCATTCTCTCTTCTCGGCCGCCGCCTCAGCGGGCAGGTCAGAGACAAGGGGTACGTGGACGGTCTCGAGCTTTCTCATCTTCTCAGCAGACCATGGAAAGCTGTCAACCTTCAGACCCTTAAGTCTTTGGATGTGCGACTCGATCCCTTCGGCGCACCATTCATGGGTATTATCCATGATGGCGCCGTCGTCGTATATCTGGAAAACATACGCCCGATCAATGCCTGCAAATTCGCCGATTGTCCGGAGTGCTTTGAGAATCCCTTCATCAACCTGGTCCGACGGTAGATTGATGAATTGAGTTGATATGTTCATGATGAGCGCTTCAAACTCCAGGCGGTCCTCCAGGGCTTGCTCTGCCAGTTTGCGGTCGGTGATATCGGTGAGTACCGCCACGCTGCCTGCAAAGTTGCCCTCATCATCGAAAACGGGTCTGGGCGAGACCAATGTGTAGACCTTCGCGCCGTCCTTTGATGCCCATGCCGTCTCAAATCGCCCTGCTTCCCCTCTCTTTCGCCTCGCAATCTGATCCATGATGAACTCGAGGTTGTCCGGATGCACGAAGTCGAGGAGGGAGTGACCGATCATCTCTTCTGGAGCGTACCCGAGCATGTCCGCAAATCGCTGGTTGACGTAGGAGAACACGTAGCTGCCGTCCGCGCGAGCAAGCCCTTCGTTCATCATCTCGACAAGCTGCTGGTAGCGGGGTTCGCTCTCGCAAGACCCGCCATTCGGCTCGGCGTCTGATGCGTGTATTGCTAATGATTCGTCTTTCTTTCCTTTGCTATCCATGGGAAAGCAAGCCCTGATGGCATGATCAACACACTATACCCAACTTTGAGGAAGGATCCACATCCACGGGTCTGCCGAGCTCAGGGCTCACTCGGCGAACAGAACCGTGGTGAGGTATCTCTCGCCCGTATCGGGGAGCACGACCACGATAAGCTTGCCGGCATTCTCATCGCGCTTCGCCACCTGAACCGCCGCCCAAACAGCCGCCCCGGATGAAATGCCTGCCAGCACGCCCTCTTCCCTTGCGAGCCTCCTAGCGGTCGTAATGGCGTCATCATTCGTGACCTGGATTATCTCGTCCAGGAGATCTGTTCTGAGTACATCGGGGACAAAGCCCGCGCCGATCCCCTGAATCTTATGCGGGGCCGGCTTGCCGCCGGAAAGCACGGGCGAATCCGCAGGTTCGATCGCAACTATCCGGAACTCGGGCTTAAGAGGCTTGATGTACTCGCCTACACCGGTGATTGTGCCGCCCGTCCCGACTCCGCCGACCAATATGTCCACACGGCCGTCGGTATCTCTCCAGATCTCCGGCCCGGTTGTCTCTCGGTGTATCCTCGGATTGGCGGGATTCCTAAACTGCATCGGCATGAACGAGTTTGGGGTATTCTTCGCCAATTCCTCACAGCGTGCGATTGCTCCCATCATGCCCTCCGCGCCGGGAGTCAGAACGAGTTCAGCTCCATAGGCCCTCAGGAGGTTTCGGCGCTCGACGCTCATGGTATCCGGCATGGTGAGGATCAGCCTCAGACCCAGCCCCGCCGCAACGAACGCCAGCCCGATGCCGGTATTCCCGCTCGTCGGCTCGATGATCACCGTGTCTTTGGTGATCAGTCCCCTCTCCATGGCGTCCCTGATCATGCTAACGCCGATCCTGTCCTTCACGCTCCCCGCGGGATTGAACGATTCCAGCTTGGCGACTATCTCCGCCTTCGCGCCGTCGGTGACTTTGTTCAGCCGAACAAGCGGCGTATTGCCTACCAACTCAGTGATGTCACTTGCTATCTTTGTCATTTCGCTCTCCTGGATGTTCAAATTACCCGGAAACCTCGCATTTGTCAACGTCGAAGTGCTGGAAGCAGTACGAGAGGACATCATCGGTGCCTCAGCCGATCCAGCGCCACCGCCACCACAATGATCGCCCCGGTGACGATCTCCTGCACCCAGTTCGGCAGCCCCATTTGAGCGCAGCCCGACCTGATCACCGTCATTATCAGCGCCCCGATCAATGAGCCGAACACCGAGCCCTCGCCGCCCGAGAGACTCCCTCCGCCGATGACGACTGCGGCGATCGTATCCAGCTCCAGGCCCATGGCGGCAGTCGGGTCCCCGACCGTCAGCCGGGAGAACTGCATCAGCCCCGCCAGGCCCGCGAAGGCGGCGCTCCCGGCATAGACCGTCAGCTTCATCCGCAGCACATCAATCCCCGATAAGCGGGCGGTCTGCTCGCTCGATCCGATGGCAAACACGTGCCGCCCGAACCGCGTGTACCGGAGGAGAATCCCCACCGCAATAGCCAGTGCCAGCATCGTCCATACGCCCGGCGGAACGATCATCCAGCGCTGATCCGGCCCGAGTGCGGAAACCACATTGTTCAGCCATGTGATCGGCGCATCAACCTTCTGCTCGTGGGCGAGTCCCTTGGCAATCCCCCGCACGCCGAGCAGCGTTCCCAGCGTCACGATGAACGGAACGACTCTCAGCCGGGTGATGATCAGCCCGTTCATCAAGCCGCAGCATGCCCCCGCGAGTATCCCTCCCAGCGCTGCCAATAAGGGGTTGAGTCCGAGACCGAGGAGCAATGCCACGACGACCGTGCTTAGCGCAATAATCGAGCCCACGGAGAGGTCAATTCCGCCCGCAATGATGACCATCGTCATCCCGAGGGCCGCCGTCCCCACGACCGCCGTCTGCCGCGCGATGGTCTCCAGGTTGCGCGCGCTCGTGAAGCTCTCAGGGCCGAGGATGGCGAACAAGCCGTAGACGAACATGAGGCCGAGCAGGGGTCCGACCCGATTGAGCCATACCAGCCAACGGGATCTGCTTACTTCAGCCATTTCTCCAGGTCGGGCTTCAAGAGAGCCTTCATCTCAGGATCGTTCATATTCTGCGGCGTGACGAGCGTCGCACCGGTGTCAATGCGCTTTTCCACCCGCTGCCCGCGCAGGCTCTGAACCAGCGTCTTCACGGCCATATAGCCCATCTTCATCGGATTCTGGAGCACCAGGCCCTGAATCTGCCCCCTCTTCAGGCCGTCAATGAGTTGCTGGGAACTGTCGAATCCCACGAACTTGATCTTGCCCGCGAACCCGCCGTCCTGCAATGCCCTCAGCATCCCGAAGGTCGTGGACTCGTTCGGGCAGAAGATGCCGTCAACGTCCTTGAAGCGCGAGAGCAGGTTCTCGCTCGCCTTGTACGCGCTTTCGGGAGTCACGCCGCCGTACTGGTTTGAGCTGACGACCTTTATCCCCGAATGCTTGCTCATGGCGTCCATGAAACCCTTCTCGCGCAGCATGGTGCTGTTCGACCCCTCGCTGTATCGGAGCATGATCACGCTCCCCTTGCCGTTCAGGAGCTTGGCAAGATGCTCGCCCGCGATCTGCCCGCCCTTGAAGTTGTCCGTGGCAACGAAGCTGATGAAGTCGCTTCCCTGGAGGCCGGAGTCGAAGATCACAACCGGTATCCCGGTCTTGGTCGCATTCGCCACCGGCGCTCGCAGGGCCGCATCATCCAGCGGCGCAAGCACGATCCCCGAGACTCCCTTGCTGATGAAGTCCTCCACAACCGCAATTTGGGCATCCCGGTCGTCCTCCTTGATCGGGCCTTTCCAGATGACGTCCACGTCCAATTCCCTGGAAGCCTTCACCGCCCCGGCATGGACCGTCTTCCAAAACTCGTGCATCGTCCCCTTAGGGATGACCGCAATCGAAATCCGCAACGATTTTGCTGTCTGCTTACTGCATCCCGCGAGCAGTATGATGAGCGCTAACGCCGCCAGTCTCTTCATCTGACGCCTCCTGTTATATATGTCCCTTAGGTCCCATACGTCCTATTCCCGGGCCGCTTTCAACTCCACCAACTCCAACTTCGATGGGGGCGGAGTCACGTCTCTCGGGCGATCGCGATTCGGGCGCATGGCCTCCCAGCGCATCACCCACGCCGAGCCGCTCTTCTTGATCGCCCGCAAGTTCGCCCCGCTGACGTTTACCCGCCAATCCTCCGCAGGACCCGCCGTGGGAACGTCGAGTCCATCCGGCAGCAGGCGCACCGGTTCTCCGACTTGCGTGAGCTTGGCCTGGTCAAGGAATCGGATGTATTGATAGGGCAAGATCAGCCTGTTGCGTACCAATTGAAACAGTCGTCCATCATCCCAGGGAGCGGGCGTGCTGAAGCTGATCATGCTATCTATTGATCCGTTGCCGCCGAAATCCCAGCGCTTGTCCCAATCCGTCGTCTGATATCTCTTCCAGCGCGAGCCCTCCAGACGCATGGTATAGATCTGCGTGCGGCCTTTGGGGTCATACTTCTGGTAGGTGACCATGGGTCGCTCCTTGCCGTCGAGTGACAAGCCTACGGACAATATCCCCGAGCCCACCCCAGCCAAGTCAATGATCTCCGTGTTATGAATGGTGAGGGGAAGCGGCACGGGCGTCCCATCGCTCTTCTGCCAGTTGTCCAGCGAGCCGGGACTCCGCGCGTAGGAGATGTCATGGTTGGTCGTGCAATCGGGGGTGTCCCGCCACTCCCACGCCAGGTGATAAGCTCCCTTGCTGTCGCGGACCGGCCCGGAATAGTAGGAGTTCATCTCGCCTTCGCCGTCGAATAGAACCTTCTCTGAATAGCGCTTCCAGGTCTTCGTTTTCACGTCATACACATTGACGATGTTATTCCCATTGCCCGATCCGCCGTCACGGTATGTAAACAGGAACTCGCCTTTCGGGCCGGTAAGGAAGCGGGGGTAGGTCACCCGGGCCTCAAGTTCGCCGGTCATCTTATGAACGCCCTCCAGGGAGGTGATGTCTCCCGCCCTCGAGGTTCGGTAGTAGATCAGGGGGATGCAGTGCATATTCCCCGAGACGTGCAGTTGGCCCTCGGAGTCGAAGGCGAAGGTTACGTAATTGTGGTTGTCCCAAGCCGTCTGGTTGTCCAGCCGCACTTTCTGCCATTCCTCGGAATCCAGCGAACGGCAGGCAACCGTCATCCATCGGTCGGCATCGTAATAGGCGACATACTGCTTGTCACCCCTGGTGGTCATGGCATAACCCATGCTCGCGCCCGACCAGACGTTGTCCACAAAGATGCTTTTTCCCTGGCGCAGAAACGGCTCCTCCGCGGACACAAGGGCCCCGAGCAGCGCCCCACCCGCCACAAGCATGGCAATCACAGAAATGTTCACGCTAATACCCTCCATCAGAGTTCATTGCCAAGGCGATTCTGACCTTCATGCATGTGAGCACACACGCGCCCCCGTCCCATCCGTCCCATATGTCCCATCGGTCCTATCAGTCCTATCGCCCCTCGAACATGGTATAATAGGGCCATCATGAGCCACGAGCCATATCGTGTCTTAGTCGTTGACGACGAGCCCATCGTCCACAGCATCATCGAGCGCATCCTCGACGGATGCTCGCTCCCACTGACGCTCGCCGGGACCGCCCTCTCCGGCCTCCCGGGCCTCTCCCGCAGATTGAGGTATTACTACCCCGGTTCCCGATTGGAGATCGAACCATCGGATACCGGCACAACGGTAGTCATCCGCCTGCCCGGCGGCGTATAATACTGTGGAGTAAGCCTTGAAGATAGTTAACCTACTGACCGCCGTTGGAATCCTGATCATGATGATGGTTCCATCCGAAGCGAAAACCACCGGCATCACCATTGACCTCCATCATGAGAAACAGGTCATCCACAGCTTCGGCGCATCGGATGCGTGGACTTGCCAGTTGGTGGGGAGGAATTGGCCTCTGGAGAAGCGCAAGGCGATCGCCGATCTGCTTTTCAGCAAAGAGGTTGACAGCAAGGGCAATCCCAAGGGGATCGCCCTCTCGATGTGGCGGTTCAACGTCGGGGCGGGGAGCGCGGAGCAGGGGGATGCCGGCCGGATTTCCAATCCCTCGCACAGAGCCGAGTGTTTCCTGAACAAGGATGGCACGTACGATTGGGACAAGCAGAAGGGCCAGCAATGGTTTCTGGAGGCGGCACACATCAGAGGAGTGCCCTATCTGTTGGCGTTCACGAACTCGCCTCCGGTCCAATTCACCCTCAACGGCATCGCTCACTCGAGCGACGGGCGATGGACCCTCAACATCCGCAAGGACGCACTTCCGGCCTTCGCTGATTTCCTGGTCGAGGTCGCGGACCATTTCTCCAAGAAGGGCCTGAACCTCGACTACATCAGCCCCGTCAACGAGCCGCAATACATTTGGGACAGCGACAAGCAAGAGGGGACGCCGGCGACCAATGAAGAGATCTCCCAGTTGACTCGTCTGATTTCCCAGCGCCTGCATGACAAGGGGCTGTCCTCCAAAGTGGCGATTACGGAGGCAGGCCGTCTGGACTATCTCGTTGGGAAAAAGGGCTATCCCCGCGAAGATCAAATCCATGAATTCTGGAATCCCTCGTCGCCATACTACCTCGGCAATCTGCCGGCGGTCGAGCATGCGATATCGGCTCACGGCTATTTCTCGACCTGGCCGATATCCAAGCAGATCGAAGTTCGTCAGCAACTGAGCGACTGCATCAAGAGCACCGACCCGAAGCTCGCCTTCTGGCAGACCGAGTATTGCATCATGGAGTCGAATGATGAGGTCGGCAGCGGCAATGGGCGCGACATGGGGATGGACTCGGCGCTCTATGTGGCGAGGGTCATCCACAACGACTTGACTCTCGCCAACGCATCGCAGTGGTCCTGGTGGCTGGCGGTCTCCAAGCATGACTACAAAGACAGCCTTGTCTACATAAACCCTATGCCCGGCAAGGACGACGATTCGCTCGCGACCGACGGTCAGGTGGCTGCCTCCAAGACACTCTGGGCGATGGGCAACTTCTCGCGGTTCGTGCGTCCGGGCATGGTGCGAGTTGGGGTATCCTATGACGACCACCGCTCGCCCCTCGAAGCCGCGAAGACACTCATGGTCTCAGCCTATCTGGATAAGAAGACCGGGCAGCTAGCGATTGTGGCCATCAACTGCACCACCGAGTCTCAGCCCATCCATCTCTCCGGCATACATGCCAAGACGTTCGACACCTACACGACCTCTGAGACTCTCAGCCTCAAGAAGGGAAAAACACAGGCAGAAAGGGTACTCATCCCTCCGAGGGCGATAGTGACTTTGGTAGGCGGTATCCGTTGAGCGACATTCTTGGCCTGAAACGCGGAACGGTCAAGCTCGTGCCC
>DASRZD010000275.1:0-7252 GCA_035686805.1 Armatimonadota bacterium | reverse complement strand
ATTATGGCCGGAAGCATCCTGAAACGTGGCGAGACTTGGTACATCGGCTTCGAGCTGCCGCCGGGCCCTGACGGCCGTCGCCGGCGCAAGATGCTCGCCTGCAAGTCTATGAACAAGCGCCAAGCCGAGCAGCGCCTGCGCGATGTCCTCAGCGAGATCCACCAGGGCACCTACGCCGATCCGTCCAGGCTCACCCTCGGCGAATACCTCAGCTCCTGGATGCAGAAGGCCGAAAATCGCCTGGCAGCCACAACCTACGAATCCTATGACAAGCTCATCTCTCGGCATATCCTCCCCGCGATCGGCCACACGCGGCTCGACCGCCTCTCCGCCTTCCAGATCGAGGAATTTTATGATTGCCTTTCCCGCAAGGGCCGGCTCGATGGCAAGGAAGGCGGATTATCCTCGAAGACCATCCGGAACCTTCACGGCATCCTCCACGCCGCGCTGCAGTCGGCCGTCCGCCTGAAGCTCCTCGGGCATAACGTCGCCGATGACGTCCTTCCGCCGAAGCTCATCAAGCCGGAGGTGCAGACGGTCTCGCTGGAAGACCTCGACAAGCTGCTCGATGCGCTTGACGGCTCGAAATATCGGCTGCCTATTCTGATTGCGTTGGGAACAGGAATGCGTCGAGGGGAGATCCTGGCGCTAAGATGGGAAGATTATCGTCCGTCGAGTGGGGAGATCGCGGTGAGGCGGGCCTTCGCCCAGGTGAGAGGTGAAGTCCTCATCAAGGAGACAAAGACCGGGAAGAACTTGCTGGTGGCGCTGCCGGCCTGGCTCGTGGAGGAATTGGACCTGGCCAGGGAGCCGCGAAAAGAGGGGTGGATCTGCGTGGATGAATGGGGCGAGTGGATTACTCCGCAGGGATTCGCTCGCGGATTCGGCCGCGTATTGGACCGCGCCGGCCTCGATCTCACCCTCCATCAGTTCCGCCACACCCAGATTACCGATTTGTTGATGGAAGGCATTCCCTCGAAAGCCGTCAGGGAGCGTGTCGGCCACTCTAGCGCCACCATGACCGAGCGTTATACCCATGTCATGCCGCACATCCAGGACAAGGCCGTCCGAGTCATCGAGGACAAATACGGCGAACTCGTCAGGGCAAGAAGACGCATACAAAATGTATGCAAATCCGCCCTAAAACCCGGCATTTGAGCGTAAATCTGGCGGAGCGAGTGGGATTCGAACCCACGAGCAAGCTTTGTGGCCCACTACACGATTTCCAGTCGTGCTCCTTCGACCAACTCGGACATCGCTCCGCGAAGGAGAATACATGAATTCTATCATAGCAGAGGGCCACTGTCAACGAAAATCGGCTTGGCTGCCTGGGGGTCAAACGTGCGAAGAAAAAAAAGCCGGACAGCGGGGAGGAGGGGAGCACTGTTTTATGGTGCACTGTCCGGCTTAGTCGAGTATGACTCCTTATTCCTGCATCGCCTGTCTCTGTCGCTCTGCCCCCAGTTGTTCTATCACTTCGTCGGTGAGGGATTTGTTGAAATCATCCCACCGCCTGCTGCACCAGATCTCCAGCTTATCGCTGAGTCCGACAACCCGAATATCGGTGTCGATCTCAGCATACTCCCGCAGATCCTGGGGTATGAATATCCGACCCTGATTGTCCGGCGTGCATTCCACCGCCGAGCCCACGAAGAAGCGCTCCAGCTTCAATCCCGTGCTGTCCAGGAACGACTTCGGCGCGACGGTCTTCTGGAACTCAAGCCACTGGTCATCCGAGAAGATCCACAGGCAATTGTGCATACCACGAGTCAGATAGAACCGCTCGCCAAGCTTGGAGCGAAACTTGGACGGTATGACCGTTCGCCCTTTATTATCTACTGTATGGCTGTAAGCCCCAGAGAACAAAAGCTATCGCCTCATTTTGCTGCAAAATGCAGTGCCGGATCGGACTTTATCCGAAACGCCACTCGCTTCTTCGATGATCGGGTGCGCACCAGGTCCATGTGCCGGAAGACGCCCAGCCCGCCTCGATCGGCCTCCAGGAGCGCCATCACGAATTCCTTGTTGCTTCTGGCCGCCGACTCGGCAGTGCAAGTCCCGCAATATGTCCTGGTCGCCAGATTAGTCGCCTGCGGACCCAGCAGTCTGATGACCGTCTCCGGGAACGGCTCGGTCTTGCCGCAGATGTCGCACTTCGGCACGTGCAGGAGATGGCTTCCGGAATCTTTGCACAGCTCCCGGACGATCTCATAGATCATGGGATCGAATGATCGGTGAAGGATCACGAACTCGAAATTCTTTTTCAGAAAGTCGCCGACCTGATCCAGAAGGCTCTGGTCATGGTTTCGAAGCTGGACGGCATAGGAGACCAGCTTGCCGCTCGAAAGCTGCAGGCTCTCAAGGCCCGGCGCGAAGTCGCCGAACAAGTCGGTGAGGACCTGGGTTTCGCTCTCGTTCTGGGTCTCGACCAGATAGACAGCGCACATGCCTTTCGGCTGGTTCTCCACATAGATCTCGGTCACCAGGCCTACAGGAATCCTGCCGCGGGACATCCGCTTTTCTCCCTTGCTTGAAACAAGCTTCACTTAAGGCAACTCTTCTCGCAATCAGGGACAGTGCTGCCAAATTAGGCCCTTTCTGGGCGCTAATTGGAAAAATCTACCACTGTATACCACAATCTACCCCCATTCTAAACGCCGAGAGAGCGCGTGTCAATGACTACACAGACAAATAAGCGTGAACTTTCTGTGAACTAACTCATCATTTGGACATGAATTTGCCGCCATTGACAGCTTTTCGCTTTTGACGTATTCTGTTGGTAAGTATTCAAGAGGACAATCCCGAGATTGACGCGAACCCACATAAACTCATTGACGATAGACTATTGTGAAGCCGGATCGGGAATTCCGATCATCTTCATTCCAGGGCTGACTGAGTTCAAGGAAGCCTTCGTATTCCAGTTCAGAGGTCTGGAGGATAGCTATCGAACGATCAGCTATGACCTCCGACGGGGCCTGAAGCGCTCGACCGACTACACCCTCGATCTCCTTGTGGAGAACCTGCGGAAGCTGCTCGAAGCGCTGAAGCTGGACAGCGCCATTATCTGCGGACATTCCTTTGGCGGGCTGGTCGCCGCCAAATTCGCGATTCGATGTCCGGAACAGACCGACGGCCTTATTCTTGCTTCCGCGTTTGCAGCCGCCCCTCAGGTTTCTCAGGATCGACTGGTGAGCTGGATTTCCTCGACCGGCCATCCCTTCCACAAGTCGCTTGGGACGACGTTCAAGGTTCAGATGGCGCGATTGCTGGGGCGGGGATCATCGCTCGGGATGCAGGACGAGGTCGCGGCCATCAGGATGATCGCAAGGCAGTCTGCGAAGACGTCGAAGATCACGATCAACCAGCGCCTGAGGATCATTCAGAAGGCCGACCTGCGTCCTGAACTTGACCAGATCCTCGCGCCGACCCTCATAATTGTGGGAGCGCGGGACAAGTCATTCTTCCTTTCGAGCGCCCAGGAGCTCTACGAGAGCATTCCGGATGCCTCGCTGGAGGTGATCGAAGGTGCGGGGCACTTCTGCTTCCTTACTCGCCACGACCAGTTCAACACGGCGATAGACGAGTTCCTCACCGAGCGCCTGGCAGGGATCTCATGAGAGAAATGGTTGATGGCAGACGAAATTCCGGCCCCCCCAACACCCAAAACCTTTGATTGACACCCATTGCCACTTGAATCACGAGGATTACGCTCGCGATCTCTCGGATGTCCTGGGGAGGGCGCAGTATGCGGGCGTCAGCCACATCGTATGTGCGAGCTATGACCTCGAGAGCAGCCTTCGTGCGGTCGAACTTGCTGGGGAAAACAGGATGATTAGCGCCTCGGTGGGAATCCATCCTCATGACGCCGATACCCTCACTCCCAAAATCGAGGACCAGCTCAAGGCCCTGGCGTCCGAAGAGAAAGTCGTCGCAATCGGCGAGACCGGTCTGGATTACTATCGTGACCTGTCACCCAGGGATGTTCAGCAAGCCGCCTTCCGCCGGCACATCCGATTGGCGGTGGAGCTGGATCTCCCTCTGATCATCCACAGCCGGGATGCCCAGCAGGACGTGATTCGGATACTGGCGGAGGAGGGCCTTCCGCCTCGCGGAGTGGTGATGCACTGCCTCCCGAGTGACCCCGAGTTCGCCAGGAAGTCGCTGGAGACGGGATGCTATCTGGGGATCGGTGGGCCGGTGACTTTCCAGAACGCCGGCAAGTTAAGGGAGATCGTGGCGGGACTGCCCCTCGACCGACTTTTGCTGGAAACGGACGCGCCCTATCTGACGCCTCATCCATACCGAGGCAAGCGCAATGAGCCCTCGTACCTACCGCTGGTGGCGGAGAAGATCGCCGAAATCAAGGCCATAACCCCGGCCGAAGTGGCGGAGATCACCACCTCGAATGCCCGCACACTCTTCAGGATACAAGGCCCTGGTTAGTCTACCGGAATTTCATTGGGGAGTGTTGAGGTGTCGGCTGCCGAAACTGCATGCCGCCCGTTGCTGCACGCTCCTTTTTCCTTGCCCGGCGGCAGGGAGCACATCGAACAGGCTCATTCTGAAACCCTTTTTCCGCATAGAATTCCTGCTCGCCTGTGGAAAAAACAAACTGTTGACCACAATCCTTACAACTGAGGGTTTTATCCTCTGCCATCTGACCGGATCCTCCTGGTAACACTGTCGCTCTGACCGACGTATGTATACCCAGGACTCTGGGATATCAACATTGAAAGGAAGCAATGACATGAGAAGTACAGCACTGATCTGCATCCTAGTCCTCCTCTCCGCCCTCTCCGCAGCCGCTGCAACCGTTCTTATGCAGGCCAGTCCCGGAGTCGCCTACACTAACCCGGTCTGGTCGCCGAATGGACGATCAATCGCGTATGTCGGGGTTTCCGAGGCCGACCAGTCTCGAAGCGTATATCTTGCAACTCTAGCCGGCGTATGGAAGACCAAGCCTCTGGTTCAGGGCGCGGATTACCCTGTCTGGTCACCTGATAGTACGCGTCTGGCGTTCAACAAAGGCGGGCTGTCGGTGATGGACCTGGCCTCGGGAAAGAGCGGGGTCAAAAACGCTGTCAAGCCCTATCCGCTCGGCTGGTCTCCGAACGGCAGGTACATTCTTTGCAGCTCAAATCCTCAGGAAGAGCTTGCGGCCATGATGGATACGAAGGTTGGGAAGACTCTGCAGACGGCAGTTGGAGTGGAATCGGTGTGGATGGCGGATGGGAAGCTGCTCACGTCGGTAGGCGGTGATCTTCAGATTGTTGACCCTGCAACCGGCAAGTCTAGCGTGGTGGCCAGCGGCATCAATGCAAAGCGACCATTCATCCCGAAAAAGGCGAGTTACGCATGGGTTTGGATTGCCGAGAATGCGCCGCGTGGAGAGGGGATCTACCGCGTGGACCTGAAGACGGGAAACCTCGAAAAACAGATTGCCATGCATGCCAAGTCGCTGTACTTCAGCCCGGACGGCACGCAATTCGCCTTCCTGGCCGACTGGGCTCTCGATGCTCAGACGGAGACGCAAACCTGCCTCTACCTGGGGTCTACCCGCAACTGGGAGTTCAAGATCGCAGCCAAGGGCGCGGGCGAAGGGGCATCGTGGTCCCCGGACAGCAAGTCAATCGCATACGCGACGGCTGAGGGGAGTATCAACATTCTGAAGCTATGAGGGAATGGCTGATGGCTAATGGGTACCTCTGCCAGGAAACCGCGTCAGGAGAACAGGAAACAGATGGCATGGCAGGAATCGAACTAGCATTGCGCGAAGAGTCACATGAGGCGATATCAGATGACTAGACCGATGACAAGAGGAGAGTTGATTGGCGCGCTGAAGGACCAATTGCCCTATCTCCATGAGCGATTTGGGGTAGAGGAGATAGCGGTTTACGGCTCTTTCATCAAAGGTACTCATACGGACAGGAGTGATGTTGACCTGATTGTTCGCCTGTCAAGACCACTCGGCTTGGAGTTCGTCAGTCTTGCCCAATACCTTGAGGAAGTGCTCGGCAGGCCGGTAGACTTGGCTACCTTTGAAACCCTTCAAAGAAGCAAGAGCGATCCCAGGCGCAAACGGATTGCTGATGAAATTGAGAGGTCGTTGAGCTATGTCTGATCGGCGAGATCAGGACTACCTCAACGATATTCTGGAGGCGATGGAACGGATCGGGGAGTATATCGCCGGCCTGACTCGTGAGGGCTTCATGCTGGACAGGAAAACCCAGGATGCGGTGATACGTAACCTGGAGATTATCGGCGAGGCCACAAAGAACTTATCTCCGAAGTTGTGCCTACGGTATTGCGAGGTCCCGTGGAGTGGTCTGGCAGGCGTCAGGGACAAGATGATCCATTACTACTTCGGCCTCAACTATGACGTGGTCTGGATGATCGCGTCTGAGGAGATTCCGTCTTTGCTGCCTGTCCTCCGAGATATCCTCTCGTCCGAAGAATGAAGGGCGGAATAACCGGTACTCCAATACTCCATCAGAAAATGAACGTCCGATACGTGCTCACGCCGAGGATCCAGCCGAGGAGTGACCAGAGGGCGGCGATGATGTAGTCGCCAAGGATGAGTCCGATGAAGAACGGGATCGCCGACCGGTAGAGCTTCACGCCGCCGTAGCGCACGATGAGAAACTTGAGCAGCCAGCCGATCAGGATCGCCATCCAGAAGTATTCGAGGGCATAGCTGTTCGCGAGCGCATACCCGATCGGATGGAACGGCCACCAGAACCATTGAGCTTTCGCGGCGGCAAGGAGCAATGTCACGGCAGCGCCCACTCCGCTGAATACGACCACATACCAATCCGTCTTCTGCGGATTATCCACCCAATTCTGAAGTCTTGCGAATGCCTCGACTCCAATGCCGGTCGAATAGGACATGATGTGGGCGGTCGCCTCGCCGTTTCGGTAGAAGATGTCCAGCAGCGCCCAGAGCGATGCTATCGCCCCCACTGCCGCCGCCAGCAACATGGCGATCACCAGCCGACGAGCCTCCATGCGCGAGTCCTGCCCCATCTTCATCGCCTCGAGCTGGTGAGGCATCGTAAGATTTCGGTAGCCGCGGTTGAACCAGTACATGTAGGACAGGAGGGTCAGGTTCTGAGTCCCCAGGGCGTGAGTGCCCAGGATGGCGACGATCGTCCGCTCGGGACTGATCCAATTCAGCTCATGGGCAGGCGGCCCAAGCTCGGCTCGGACGCGGGTGATTCCAACAGAGATCACAAAGTAGAATGTGAAGAAGACA
>DASRZD010000274.1:0-2736 GCA_035686805.1 Armatimonadota bacterium | reverse complement strand
GCTCGCGGGATGTGATGGGGACGAGGCGTATCCCTCGTTCTCGATCCCAATGCAGTAAGAGTTCGCGCATCCCACGTGCCAAGCCTTATACCACTCATCCACGCACTGCCACACTCCACCGGCTTCCGACGTCACATAGTGAGCCGAAACCTCGGCGCTGCAGTTCTGAAACCACGACAGGCAGCCTGCCGCTGTGCCTTCGATCGTGTGGATGACGACAGTGTTTTTCGAGGTGGAAGTGGCGGTGTAGTTGCAGCTCGCCGCCGGATACCACGTGGCAGGCGGATACTGTGCCGTCATAGGGGTCAGCTCAGCATCCTTGCCCGTGCTTTTCGTGCGGATGGGGGGCGGATTCAGGCTCTTCATGTCCACCGCACCGATGTCTTGCGGTGCAAATGAAAAGTATTCTCCCGCACTGTTAGTGATCGAGAGCCCGCTTTGAAGCTTCTGATAAATCTCCAACGCGAATGTCTTGCTGTAGTCCTTGTCTAGCCCGGCATACTTGATAACCGGATTTAACCAGGCCTCCAGGCTCTGCTGCTGTCCGATGTTCATGTCCTGTGCATAGGCGTTCAGCACAGCCGCCGCAGCCTGGATATTCAACTCGACGTTTGTCTTGACCTGATCAACAGTGCTGCCGATCAGTTTGGCTCCCAGGATGAGCGAGTCCCCTCCCAGGATGTTGTCTCTGAGGGCCATGATCCCATAGCCGCCCTCGATGGTGGGTGCCGCGCCCCGGTTCTCGAAGTTGCTTCCAAAGTAGCCCAATGTCAGAAGCAGCTCAACCGGAACGTCGTACGCTTTTGCGGCCGCCTCGAAGACGGGGTTTAACTCTACTGCCATGGGAAGCGGAGATGACACGTTCGGATCTCCGCCTTCCCTGGCAAGGGTGAGCGGAGAGTTCTCTTCGTCAGCGAACGCACAACAGGCCGCTGCCAGCAGGACAAGTCCCACTAGAAGCGCGATTACCATTCTTGACCTTACCATTTCTTGTTGCTCCTCCTCTAAAATCATTACTGGCCGCGTCTGTTCCCAGTCAGACTCGTTACTAGCACGCTTTTTGCCTGGATGATCACCCCCGTTCTCTCAGGTTTTGCTGGCAAAGCCCCAATATCAAGGAAACTGGAATGGCAACATTGGCAGTCCAGCCGAACTGGCACAAAATGGAGTAGATCTAAGGACTTAGCTGGAGCTTTAGCGCTCAAGCCGATGGTGGTGCGTTTCCCCGAGCAAGTGCTCAGGGCTAACTATGCCGAACGGCACATAGGTGGAGCAATTACGAAAGTATTATACCCCTCGCCTACCGCCATGTCAAGCAATACTTGAAGATAAAGGCCCTGTCTTTTTGGCTATTCCTCATAGTGCATGCTGAACGACGTCTTGGCACGGTCCAGATTTCCAAGATTGAAAAGTCGGATGTCTGAGCCTTCGAAGCCATAGTCGAACATGCGTATCCAATTACTGTCACACCGGCCTAGTCCCATGGGATCGCCCGGATTGACCGGCGTCCACCCCACGCCCTTGATGTAGACCTCGCACATGCTATGGCCGCCCAGTGTACCCGACTCCTTGGCAGCCTCCATCGTAGCGATACGCAGATTCCGCGCCGGTATACCTGCCGCGCGGCACAGGCCCGTCATGAGGCTGGCCGTCGCATCGCAGTGTCCATAGCCTTTGATAATCACATCATCAACCGACTGGTAGACGATCTCCTGATATCGGATTCTGGACATCCATTTCGCGATATTTCTGACGGTCTGGACGTCATCCTGCGACTTGAGCGGCTTGACGGTTTCCTTTAGCAACTTACTGGAAGGATCAATGAGGCCCCAGCTGTGCCAGACCATGGCCTTTCCAAGATAGACTTTCAGGTCATCGGGAAGCGGGGCAGCGCTTCGGGCTGAAAACCGGCTCTTCATCGAGTATGGAACCACGATCATGTCAACTACCAACTGGAACGTCTCATTGCCCTTACGAACCACTCTCAAGAGCAGATTGCCGCCGGGGTCATGGAATTCCTTAACAGATTGGGCGTTGACCACCTTATAGATGCCGGACTGGTGATCATTGCTGAGCGTCGGCACACCCATGACGAACTCCGGGCCCGTCGGCTTTGTCTCCGGGTCTATCGTAAACTCGAAGTGGTAATGCTTCCTGGCAAGTCTGTCATAGGTTGCCTTCGCGGTATCGTAAGCGCCGCTCTTTTGCTTTTTCTCCATTGCCAGCGCTTGGAGTACCGCACTTCGCGCCGCCTCTGTGTCTGCATTGGACCAGTATGCTTCGGCGAGTTGTTCATAGCTCCATCCGCAAGGATGTCTGCGGACGTTTTCCTGAGCGCTCTTGACTGCCTCCTCCGTCTTGCCCTGCAGCATCTGTGCCCAACTGTACGTCCGCCCGACATACTCATCGCTGGAATCCAGCTTAAGGGCTTTGCTCATTACGGCTTCTAGATTCGCCCAGTCGCCCTTTGCCTTGTACTCCGCCGCCTGCTTCGAAAGCTCATCGTATTGCGGATTGGCAATCACTTCTCCAGGCAGAAAGCCCGTGCCGAGAATGCACAGCGCGAACAGCAGCATACGTCTCATGGCCGTCTCCCTTTGCCGAGGATACCTCCATTATATCACGTCCAAACCGGTTTGACTCAATTACCCACTTGACAACATCACTATCAAGTGGTATGATTACCCTAGACTCAACTGCAAGAGCAGGTAATCGCTCCCCGCAAGGCGAATTGTG
>DASRZD010000273.1:0-18051 GCA_035686805.1 Armatimonadota bacterium | reverse complement strand
GCTCGCGGGATGTGATGGGGACGAGGCGTATCCCTCGTTCTCGATCCCAATGCAGTAAGAGTTCGCGCATCCCACGTGCCAAGCCTTATACCACTCATCCACGCACTGCCACACTCCACCGGCTTCCGACGTCACATAGTGGGCCGAAACCTGGGAATCGCAGTTCTTAAACCAGGCCCGACAGCCGGCGGCAGTCCCCTCGATGGTGTGGATGACGACAGTATTCTTCGAGGTGGAAGTGGCGGTGTAGTTGCAGCTCGCCGCCGGATCCCATATCGCCGGAGGATATTGGGCTGACGTTGGGTTTATCTGGGTCTCAGCAGTCTTAGCAATCGCTTCCGGAGAGAGGTCAGACGGGGTGGGCTCGTACTGCCGGGTGTTCCGCATATCCGGCGGAAGGAGGTCCGACAGGTCAACCGCACCAATCTCCTGAGGCGGGAAGCCGAAGCTTTCGCCCGAGGAGTTTTTCCAGTCAAGGCCCGTGAGAAGCTTCTCGAAGACTTCCATCGCGAAGTACCGGCTGTTCTCTTCATCGAGGCCGGCATACTTGATCACGGGCTCAACCCATGCTTCGAGGCCCTTGCTCCGGTCTACGCCCATCTGATTGGCATAGGCCGATAGAATGGCAGCAGCCGTATTGATATTTGCCCAAGGGTTGACTTTCAGCTTCTCCTTTGGCTCTCCGGTGAGCATCGCTCCGTCGGCAAGAGAATTGCCGCCGAGGCTGTTTTCCCGAAGTGCCATCACTCCATAGCCCAATTCGATGGTGGGAATGTCCCCCCGGTTCTCGAATGCGCTGCCGAAGTAACCCAAAGTCAGTAGCAAAGGAAGCGGAACGTCATGATTCTTAGCCGCTTTCTCGAACAACGGCATCAACGGTTCGTTCCACTTACCTCCATGATCGTTAGCCAACGTCTCCAGGTCCGTGTGGGCCCCGTCTCCCGGAGGCGCTGCAAATCCAATTACAGACGCGAGTGCGAGGACACTTGCAATCGCGCAGAGACGCATAAAACGCATGTACTTACACCTCCCGATGGTAATGCAATCGTTGGTACTACGTCTTGCACAAGCAAATGGTACGTTTGTGGAGCACTTACAAAGGACACTGCCGTCCGTAGCATGTCTCCCTTGGATTTCTGGGGGACCTTAGTGGCCCAGCACAAGCCGCTGGATCGGCAAGGAGTCGTTTCCCATGAGGCAAGCTCACCTCAGGGAGAACCGTGACACGCTAAACATCTTCCAAAGGCATCCCTCCCGAACTAAGACTGGCTTGCGTGGTGCCTGGTGCTGCCAGACAGCGGTGGGGCAAAGAACGGTAAGATTGCCTGGCAAACATCCACGCTTATGTTACACCCTTATCTATTGAAAGTCAATCACTTCTAGAATGATTTTTTCGGAAGTTTTTCAGGCATCGCATAAGCACTGTCTAACCTGTACTCAGAGTCCGGGCGGAGAGCTTGGCTGGCAAACAGCCGGTTGGCTTCAATCCTGTGCCCCACCAATTCTAGGATTATTACGTCGCCGCCGGCGGGACGGGACCTATGCCCAGCATACCAAGAAAAGGGGCAGCCCCAGCTTTGGGACTGCCCTTATGTTAGCTTCGGTTGTCTTGCTGTCTAGTCTCCGTTGACCTGCTGGAATCTTACTGCATCGGCCACAACGATCTTCCCTGTCGAGCCCGTGCCGTTGCCAAGCTTGACGTAGCCTGCAGTTCCGATGGCGAAGTGTTTATTACTGAGGATCTTTCTCCACGCTCCGCCGTTCGTCGTCTGGTTCCAGGGGACTGTCTGTGAGCCGCCATCCCAATAGACGGTGAACGGCGAGTTGGTGGCTCGGTTGGACCCTTGCGGGTACCAGATGTAGATGTCGTAGTATCCGGCATAGGCGATAGTCGGAGTCCACTTGGCCGTCTTGCCTTCGCTGACGGCGGTGCTGGCGTACTTGTAGTCAGCGCCATACTTGTCAGCCGAGGAAGTGCCCGTGCTCCAAACGCCGGTATACGTCGCCGCCGGGTTATCTTTGATGATGTTGGCGTACGCGGGCGTGGTGATCTGGAAGGAACTGCTCTGAGCAGACTCGTTCCCCCTCGCGTCGTACGCGGACACCCTGTAGGTGTACGTCGTGCTCGGCGTGAGGAAGCCACTCTCGCAGATCTCGTCGACTGACGTAGTCAGGAACTCGCCGTTCTTGTACAGCTTGTATCCTGTGACTCCAACATTATCCGTGGACACATTCCAGTTCAGGCTGACCCTTCTCGGACCGATTACGTGCCCAGTGAGACCGGTCGGGACAGTCGGTGCTTGTCCGTCCCAGGTAGTATCGCTGTCCGGGCTGCTCTGCGCCGAGGTGTTATCCATGGCGTCATAGGCAGCGACCTTGTAGGTGTAGGTGGTGTACTGCGACAGCCCGGTGCTCTGATATGATGTGGTCGCACTCGTGCCGATCTGAACGTCGTTCCGGAAGATCTTGTACCCGGTGACGCCCACATTATCGGTCGAGGCAGTCCAGCTCAGGTTGATCTGGCTGGCCGACACGGCGGTCGCCGACAGGTTTGTCGGCACCGTCGGGGCAGTCAGGTCAGACGAGATCAGTTGGAAGCGCACCGCATCCGCCACGACAATAGAACCGGTCACGCCAGTGTTATTGCTCAGCTTCACTGAGCCTGTGTCTCCCTGCATGAACCGCTTGTTGGTAACCAGGGTGACCCACTGGCCGCCTCCCGCCTGTTGGTTGACGTTGACGGTCTGCGACCCGTCGTCCCAGGTGACTGTGTACGGCGAATTGGTAGCCCTGTTGCCTCCCTGGGGATACCAGCAGTACACAGTGTAGTAGCCCGACACGTCAATCGGCGGAGTCCACGTCGCCGTCTTCGTCTCTGTGGCGGCAGTACTCCCGAAGGCGTAATCAGCGCCGTACTTATCAGTGGACGCAGTACCCGTGGCCCACGCTCCGACGTAAACGGCTGCACTGGTGTCCATTATGATATTGGTGACAGACGGCGTCGTCTCGACTGCCTGGCTGCTAAGCGCCGACTCGTTGCCTTTCGCATCGTAGGCCGACACTTTGTAGCTGTAGGTCGTGTTTCCCCAGCATGTGGTGTCAGAGCAGCTGGTCGTACCGCTCGTCTTGAGTAAGACGTCATCGCGGTAAACCTTGTACCCTGCCACTCCGACATAGTCCGTTGAGGCGTTCCAGCTCAGGTTGATCTGGCTTCGGGAAACTGCCTCCGCGGTTAGGCCGGTTGGCACTGTAGGAGGAGTTACGTCCGACGTCGTCGTTCCCTGGACCCCCGCGCATGGCTCGGATACATTATGATCCGCATCCTCAGCCGACACCTGGTAGGTGTAGGTAGTTGACGGCGTTAGACCCGAATCAGCATAGGAAGTCGTCGTCACGACGGCGATCTCCTGCTCGTCTCGAATTACCCTGTAGTCGGTGACCGCGACGTTGTCCGTAGAGGCCGTCCAACTGAGGTTTATCAGGGTTTCGGAGACGGGCGTCGCGGCAAGCCCGGTCGGCACGCTCGGAGGTGTGTCGTCCAACGTCGTGCCCTGGTAGGGCGTGCTCTTGGCCGACTCATTCTCTGCCTCGTCATATGCCGTTACCTCGTAGCTATAGGTAGTCACCTCAGCGAGGCCGGTGTCCGAGTATGAGGTGGTATCACTCGTACCGACCTCGTTGCCGTCGCGGTAGATCCTATACCCTGTGACTTCAATATTATCAGTCGAAGTCGTCCAGGCAAGGTCTATCTGCGTGGCAGACACTCCGTTGGCACTGATTATCTCCGGTATGCTCGGCGGATCGGTGTCACCGCCGGGCATCAGAATGTCTACGGATACGCTCTTATCCGACTCGTTCCCCGAAGCGTCGTAAGCCGATACTTCATAGACGTATCGTATAGCCTTGACACACGTCATATCGGAGTAGCTTGTCGTGGCGCTAGTGCCGATCTCCACGCTGTCGCGGTAGATCTTGTAACCGGTGACTCCGATGTTATCCGTCGAAGCCGTCCAGGTCAGATCCGCCTGAGTTTCGGAAGCGGCAGTCGCCGTCAGGTCGGTCGGCGCGGTCGGCGGGGTAGTATCGGCGAACGAGAATTTGACCGCATCCGCCATCACGCTCAGCGCGGTTTCGCCCGTGCCATTGCCCAACTTCACGTATCCCGCAGTACCGGCCGCGAGGTTATGTCTGCCGATCAGGTTCCACTGACCGCCACCGGATTGCTGGTTCACATAGTACGTATGCGAACCGCCGTTGTAGTAACAGGTGTACGGCGCGGCCTGCGAGCGGTTGCCGCCCTGAGGATACCAGACGTAAATGTCGTAATCCCCAGCGACGATAATGCTCGGCGTCCACTTTGCCGATTTGTCCTCGCTCGGTTGCGTCGTACAGTAGTTGTAGTCTGCTCCGTACCTATCAGTGGAGTAGCTACTGGTAAACCACGAACCAACGAACGTAGCTTGCGGGTTGTCGATAATAATATCGGCAACTACATCGTTACCGATGGTAGCGAAAGTATAGTCCGAGGATGTGGCCAGGTTGCCAGCCCCATCCTGGCTTTTCACGCGGTAGTGATATGTGGTATTCCCGACCAAGCCCGTAAGCTGAACGGTGTGAGTGGTTACGAGCTGCGTATCCTCAGTAGTCGAGCTACCATAGGATTCAGTCAACCCGTACTCGACCTGGCTAGTCGCACCCTCATTCGTATTCCACACGACCTGCGCATTGGTCGCCCAAACCTCTTGCGTCCCAACGCTTGAGATTGCAGGGGGAGTGGTGTCCGCGCCGAGAACGATATCCAGAGTCGCTACAGTTCCTGCGGATATGGTCACCTGACCTGAGTTGTCGATGTACCCCGGAGCGCTCGCAGTAACCGTGTAGTTTCCTGTCTCCAGGTCTACGAAGCCGTAGAAGCCCGTACCGCTGTTCTTTGTGGACTTGCCCTGGACGGTAACAGTCGCCGGATAGATGGCTACGCCACCTCCGGTCTTCACGAAGCCCTTCAGCATGCCAAGGGTCGGCGAGTCGATCCAGGACATGGTGGCAGCGTTCCGAGAACTCTCGAACGGACCCCCGCTACCGATCAGTGCGTTCTTGAAGCCGGGCCTGTCAACCGTACCGCTGTTTGTGACTCTGTACGTGTACAGCGACACACCCGGGAAACCCAGATCCTGCACGGAGGCAATCTGAGTCATCGAGTTGCTGATCGTGTTCACATACGAGCCCTGCGCGGGATAGATGTGACGACCGTACTGCCTGTCGAAGCTGTCCTGGTTGTCACCGTCGAACGTGGCGTTGTCCGACGTGTAGTTCATCGGACAAGCATAGTCCAGCCAGTGGTTGCTCATCCACTGATCCCAATTCTGGAACCAGCCTGAGTTTCCACTGCCGGCTGGGCTCCAAACGGCCGCGCCGATCTTGAGTGACGGCTTGACAGCCTTGGCCTCGAGATAGATCCTCTTCACTATGTTGGTAACCTGATCTCTGCGCCAATCTGACCATCGGGTATTCCCTGATGAAGGGTTACCGGATGTGCCGTACTCGGCGTTGTACCGGGCAACCGCAGTGGGGTTATAGCCGAAGTTCGTGCTGGGATAGCGGATATAATCCAGAGTTAGACCATCAATATCATAATTCTGGACTATCTCCATGAAGACGTCTGTATAGAAGTTCTCGACCCCAGGATGGCCGGGATCGAGCCAACTGTCGTCTCCATAGAACTTTGAACCAGTGCTACTGAGTGAGAACCACTCAGGATGAGCGTTGTAGACGTGCTCTGGACTCGTGCTGGGTGGAGCCGTCTGACTGGTCCACGCGCGGTTGACGACGACCCAAGCATGCGCCTCCAGGTTCCTCGCATGAGCCTTGGTAACTATGTCCGCCAGACAGTCATAACCGGGATCCGGTGTGACGTTAGTGGCGGTCGGCTCGTAGCTGGATGTATAGTATGCGTCTGCCCGCTTCCTCATTTCGACCAGGACCGCGTTGGCATTGCATGACTGGACATAGTCCAGCATAGTCGTGGTAGCCGTGGAATTCTCGTATCCTGATCCCCACGCGTCTACCCAGAATGCTCGGAACTCCGACGCACCGGACGTAGTCGCCGGCGCGCTCTGCGCTGACTCATTGTCTGCCGCATCATACGCGCTTACCGTATAGGTATAGTTCAGGTTCGGCACGATAGTCGTGTCAGAGTAGGCAGTTCCGGCACTAGACGCGAGATAGGTACCGTTGCGGTAGATCTTGTATCCCGCAACGCCGACATTATCGCTCGATGCCGACCAGGTCAGGTCTACCTGGGTGGATGAAACGAGAGTCGCCACCAGGTTGGTCGGAATGCTCGGCGCAATCGTGTCGGGGCCGTTATCCACGGAGACAGTTACAAAGCGGACGGCATCCGCAAGGACTATACTCCCAGTCGCTCCCGTGCCATTTCCCAGTTTCACATAACCGGAAGTGCCAGCCGCGAATATCTTTCCTGACACCAGCCGGACCCATTGGCCGCCGTTCGCCTGCTGGTTCACGTTCACGGTCTGTGAACCGCCGTAGTAATAGACGGTATACGGCGAGTTGACAGCCCTGTTAGTTCCCTGTGGGTACCAGCAGTAGACGTCATAGGTACCGCCGGACGCGAGGTTTGGCCTCCATATGGCGGTCTTGCCCTCGGTCACCGCTGTGCTGGCGAAGATGTAATCCGCGCCGTACTTATCGGGGGACGCACTGCCTGTAGTCCATACGCCGGAGACCTCGCAGGCCGGGTTGTCTATGATGATCTGGGCCGGCGGAGTTGTCGCCGAAGCAGGAGCGCTCTGCGCCGAGTTGTTACCCGAGGCATCGTATGCGCTTACGGTATAGGTGTAACCTGTGCTTGGCGCACAAGAAGTGTCAGTATAGCCGTCCGCATTGGGGACCGAGGCCAGATAGACGCCGCCGCGGTAGATCTTGTAGCCTGTGACTCCAACGTTATCACTTGAGGATGTCCAGTTAAGGCTGATCTTTGTCGGCGTGGTGGCGGTCGCGACCAGATTGGTCGGTACGGTCGGGGCGGTGGTGTCGCTCGGCACCAATGCGAAGTTCTTCGTTGTCGTGGTGCCGGCGGTCACCGTGACCGACGCGCTTTTCGTCTCGTATCCGTCCTTGCTCGCAGTCAGCGTGTAGGTCCCCGCGCTCAGTCCGGTAAACGAGTACTGGCCTGAGGCGTTTGCAGTCGTGGACGGGCCGCCCGAAACCGCAACAGACGCCCAGGGGATCGCCTCACCACTTCCGGAACGGGTCACAGTACCGCTGATGTTTCCAGTCGCAGCAGTAACCGTTATGCTCCAGGTGATCTCCGGACCGAACCACGTCACGCCTTCCTGAACCAACCTGTACTTCTCCGTGTACGTACCCGGAGTAGTGGGAGCTTTCAGAATGAACGTGAAGCGTCCAACCTGACCCTTTGCCACACTGCTCTGATCAACTTCGGTTGGTCTGTGATTGTTGATCCAGTTTCCGGAGTTGTAGAATGGACTTGCCCGGTCCTGTGGACTAGACGTGCCCAGCCTTGTAGCAGCGTGAGACCAAGTACCGGTACCGGTATTATTGAATTCGGCCCACACTACCGCGGTCGATCCGGCCAGCATGCTGGACGGGTACGACTGCGCCCGGTAACTGGAAGCCCATGTCGCGGGCGGTGGCGCTCCTGCTACTACGCCCATGAAGTAGTTCCAGTCCCAGCCGGAGCCCGGATCCCAGTGAGTACCGCCGCAGACGCAGTTGTTGATGTCGAGATGCCCCATAATCCCGGGAGGGCAGTAGCGACGCGTCTTTGTGATCCCCCAACTGTTGCACATGTCCCGGGTCAGGAGGCCGGCACAATCATAGAGGGCCTTGGGATGTGACGAGGATTCGGCATAGCCCTCGTTCTCGATTCCGAGGCAGTAGGAGTTCGCGCATCCCACGTGCCACGCCGTGTAGATCTCCCGCACCATCTGCCATACGCCGCCCGCTTCCGACGTGACATAGTGAGAGGTCACGTTGGAACTGCAGTTCTTCATCCATGATCGAGCGCCTGCAGCGGTGCCTTGGATTGTATGGATGACGACCGTGGTCTTATTGTACTGTGAGTAGGAGAAGTTGCAACTCGGGGCCGGATCCCAGATCGCAGGTCCGTAATCGGTGGACAGGGTGCCTAGCGCTGGAGAGTCCTCCCCGCCCAAAGCCTGAGCATCCACCGACTGGTCAGACGGCCGGTTCCCCGGCGCGATAGCTCCCTCCCGCGGGAACAGGTCCGACAGGTCGACTGCGCCTATCTCCTGCGGTGGGAAGTAGAACCGCTCGCCGGATGTGTTCGTCCAGTCCAGACCTGTGAGCAGTTTCTCATAGACTTCAGCCGCGAAGAAGCGGCTGTTTTCCTCGTCGAGGCCAGCATACTTGATCACTGGCTCCACCCATGCCTGAAGGCCCTGACTTCGGTCTATACCCATCTGATGGGCATAGGCGGACAACACGGCCGCAGCCGCATTGATATTGCCTCTGGCATGAACTTTGAGCAGTCCCGGAGGCATCTTGATCAGATCGGCGCCCTCGCCCAGCGAGTCCGCGCCCATCCAGTTCCTACCTCGGAGTGCCATGACCCCGAAACCGCCTTCGATGGTGGGAGCATCCCCACGGTTTTCGAAGGCGCTGCCGAAGTAGCCGAGAGTAATGAGCAGAGCCAGTGGAACGTCGTGCCTAGCGGCTGCTTCCTCGAACATCGGCATGAGTGGTTGGTTCCATGGCCCACCGGGTTGCGTGGCCATGGTTGTTAAGTCTAGATGGTCTCCTCCCTCCTCAACGGGCGTATCTGCAACGGCAAGTCCGAACGCCAGCATGAGAATCAAAGAGACGCATAAACAAATGGACTTCATGTACTTCACCTCCTGTGTAGATACAATCGTCCCCAAAGTTCGGGGGGTATTACGTGTTGCACGAGCAAATGGAACGTTTGTGGAGCACTTACAAGGAACATGCCGTCCGTGGCACACATCTCCTCCGCAGTTCTGGGGGGACTCTAGTGGGCCCAGCACAAGCCGCTGGATCGGCAAGGAGCCGTTACCCATGAGGCTGATCGCCCCGAGGATAAGCACGAGACGAAACTAATCGGCTTCCAAAGGCATCCCTCCTGACTACAATTGATCTACGGACAAGCGTGGTGCGTGGTGCGTGGTGCGTGGTGCTGCCGGGCAGCGGTGGAGCAAGGAACGGTAAGGTGCCTGGCGAGCATCCAAGCCTAGGTTATACCCTTATTCATTGAAAGTCAACTGTTTCTGGGATTATTTTTTTAAATTTTCAGGAGATGCACAAAAAGGACGGCTTGTCTCTCTTCTAAGTCTGGTAGCGCCAGGGGGATTTGAGGGAATGCAGACGCTTCCTAGTCCCTTCTTACGGAGTATGAAGGCTATGACCTGATTGACGTTCAGGTGCATTACCTTGATGAGTCGGATGAGCTGAAGCCGACTCGCAAAGGGATAGCAATGCAGCGGGATTCCTTCCCGGAGTTCGCGGAAGCTGTGCAGGAAGTCTCCGAGAAGCTGGAGCTTGCCCAGTCGGAAGCGGGGAAAAGCGAATAAGGTAACACAACATGGGATGGGAAACCAGGCAAAGAGGCGGAAGGTACTATATCCGCTCGAAGAAAGTCAAGGGCCGGGTGGTCCGGGAGTATATCGGCGGCGGTGACCTTGGAGAGTTGGCTTCCGCAATGGAGGCCCTCGATAGATGGGAATGCGAGGCCATCGAGCCGAGTTCGATAAGATGCTTGCACGTGCGAAGGCTGATCGAGAAATCAACGCGATTCTGGTACATGACTACTCCCGCTTTTCCAGAGACAGCCTGGGCGCTAGGGTGCTGGTTCGGGAACTGCGGCAGGCTGGCATCCGAGTTATCTCTCTCAACGATCTTGAGGTAGACTCGGAGACAGTCGCAGGCGTCTACATGGAAGCGATCACGTTCGCCAAGAACGAAGCGTATAGCCGGGAAGTGGCATTCCATACCAAGAAGGGGTGTAGAGCGAACGTCAGCACCCGTGATACAGATACAGGCTGGTGCTATAAGAACGGCGGACAGCCACTATGGGGATACCGCTCCGAGAGGCTGATTCGCGGAGAAGAGAAGAAGGGCAGACCGCTCATCAAGAGCATTTGGGTGCCCGATGATCAAGAGGTCGCAGGCAAGCCGGTATCCGAGTGGGCGAGATACTGCCTTGTGGAATTGGCGGCAAAGGGCGCGAACCTGGATGAGCTGAGGGACTTCTGCAATCACAGCGGCATACCCGCTCCCCGGCAGCAGTATTGGGGTCACACGACTTGGAATAGCCTGCTTCATCCTCACTGCCTGCTGGAGTATGCAGGCTACGGCGTGTGGAACGTTCGCGGGAAGAAGCAGCGGTATAATCCCCCATCCGAGTGGGTGATCGTGGAGAATGCCCATGAAGCTCTCATTACTGAGGAAGAGGCTCGGAAGATCATCGAGATACGGGCAGGCAAGAAGGCCAAGTGCTTCGATACCGGCTACAGGAGGAGCAAGGACTCGGCATACTTGCTGAGTGGCGGTCTGTTCGTGTGCGGAAGGTGTGGGAGCAACCTTCTCAGGATGAGAAAGACAGCGACTGCCAGCTATTACATCTGCGGTAGCCAGCCTCATCGAAGGGGTTTGGGTTGTGGACCTGCCGTTTACGTGCCTCAGATGGAGGTCGAGAGCCAGGTCATGATCGGTTTGACGGAACTGTTGGACGCATGCATTGATACCAAGGGGTATGCCAAGCGATTCAACAATGAACTTCGCCAGATATGGGAAGTCTCGGCAGGGCATGATCCGAACGCGCTGCAAAGGGTGAAAGAGATTGACGTGAAGATTGCCAACATTCGGAAGGCGGTCGAGGACGGTCTTTCTGACGCGAGTTGGACGAACACCAGAATGCGGGAGCTTCTGGAAGAGAGGAGCAACCTGGCTGCGAAGACACTGATCGGCGGCGAAGTCCCGCAGATAGACGTAAGCGAGGTCATGGCATACCAGGCGCAGGTTCAGAGGTCACTGAGCGTTGGGACTTACGAAGAGAAGAAGCGGATTCTGAGGTCCTGCGTAGATAAAATCACAATGGCCCCGGACCTCCTTGAAGTTGAGATCAACTACAAGTTGCCCGAAGCCATTGGTGCATACAGTGGGAGCGGGGGCGTGCTCCGAAGCCTTTAACAAACAGGTGCTTGGGACAGTGGTGGCCGTGATGCTTCTCTACCATGCTGGCACACGGAATCGCTCACCCAGGATGGAGGTCCAAAGATAGGGCGCTGCTCCGTCAACTTGCACCAATCGTGCTGGGGGCATTCCTTGTGAGAAGATATCGGCTGGGGAGGGATGGGAGGCGGCATGCTAAGTAATACCGCGTTGACGGAAAGAAATCACCGGACAGATTCAGACCGACATAAGCCCCATCCAGCAAGATGGGCCTTCGCTACAAAGGAGGTTTCCTGGTGGTGTGAGGACCTCCAATGCTAAACTATCTTGCCACCATGGAGATAGGGAAGAGGACTCCTTCTCTCCGTACCCTGGCACGACTTGACCAAGCGCTCGGTGTCAGTATCTCCGATCTCGTGGCAATCGAGGGAGAGAAGAACAAGCTTGATCTTGCCGACTTCATCAGCCGATCCTTGGGCAATCTTGATAAGGATCAATCGGAATTCGTCCTGACTGTCGCGCAGTTCCTAGAGCGCTGCTTTCGAACCACAACTTGACAGGAATCACTCATCAGATTGTTAGACGTGATGCCACCGACCTTGCCGATCACAGCCGATCAATAAGCTGTTGACAACACTGCTAGACTAGCGCATAATGACATGAGAATACACTACCGACTTGAGGGCTAGAGTGTGCATTGTATTGCAGACAAATCGCTTGATCTTACGGCATTTGACGTTGGATGACCTGGACGATCTTGCCATTCTATATGCCGATCCCGAGGTCAGACGTTTCTTCCCAGCTGATGTTTGCGATCGGAACGGCACACAGCGACTACTGGAAGAGATGATCCATCACCAAGAGGTGCATGGTTTTTCTCTGTGGGCCACCGTACTAAAGGAAACTAGTCGCCTTGTCGGAAGATGTGGTCTTCTCTGCCATGTGATCGATCAAGAACCATTTGTTGAGGTCGCATACATGATAAGCCCTGTCTGCCAAAACCAAGGGCTGGCCACTGAAGCAGCACGAGGCATCGTAGACTGCGGCTTTCACCAGTTGAACCGCTCTGAGCTCATTTCGCTCATACACCCAGGGAATATACCGTCAAGAAGAGTAGCTGAGAAGACGGGTATGGTTTACCAACGTGATGTTGAGTTCGAGGGGATAATACATCGTCTCTACAGCGTCTCAAGGAATACCTGGCAATTACGGCAAGATACCGGTTCATAGCGGCTATGAATCAATGATGCAGGTAACGCCGATTCTTTGGATCGTAACAGCTGTGGTAATGGTGCGAGGTTTATTGCAGTTCTGCTATCACCACATTGACAAAACGGCTGCTTGCATATATACTAACTCTGTACTATGGTGAGACCACAAACCGCTGTCATCAACTAGGGATTTGGCAGGCTCACGCCAGCCTGTTATCTAGGGGGAAGTGCCATGAACAAGAAGTTCCTAATGGTAATTGTCTTGGTTATTCTGGCCGGCTTGGTCCTCTGGCTGGTGAAGGCTCCGAATCCAGACTCAAAAGGCAGTATCAAGATCGGGGCCGTCTTGCCCCTGACTGGGTCAGCAGCTCCATACGGTAAGAATGCCCAACGAGGCATTGAATTGGCCCTAGCAGAGATCAACGGTCGCGGTGGGGTACAAAGTAAGCCTCTTCAGGTTATGTTCGAAGATAGCAAGACGGATCCAAAAGAAGCCGTGGGCGCATTGAACAAGCTGCACTCCCAGGGAATCAACTTCATTATTGGCGACATAAACAGCAGCGGTGTACTGGCGATGGCACCGATTGCGGAAAGGGAGAAGATTCTCCTTCTTTCTCCCGGTGCTTCCAATCCGAAGATCTCTTCAGCAGGGGATTTCATCTTTAGGAACTGGCACTCGGATGCATTGGAAGGGCAGGTTGACGCGGACTATGCGCATACTAAGCTTCATTGGAAACGGGCAGCCGTTCTCTACGTCAACGCAGCGTATGGTGCCGGCTTGGCCAGCACTTTCAAGAAGGTGTTTGAGGACCATGGCCGTGACGTAGTTGCCTACGAGGCCTATGCCCAAGATGCCGCGGACATGAGGGAGCAGATAACCAAGATACTCTCTGCCAACCCTGATGGCCTGTACCTCCCAGGATGGCCAAAGGAAATGTCGGTTGCTCTAAGACAGCTGAAACAGCTAGGCTGGAATAAGCTCATACTCTCTGCTCAAGGGTTTGATGATCCGCTCGTCCTTAAGTTGGCAGGGCCAGCTGCAGAGGGTGTGATCTACTCGGTGCCCAAATCCCCAGACAGCCACGACCCTGTGGTGGGCGATTTCCAGTCGAACTACAGAAAGCAATATGGACAAGAACCTGGAGTATGCTCCGCCTCCGGGTATGACGCGTTGCGGATATATGCGTATGCGATTGGCGAAGCAGGCACGGGGACGCAGAAAGTGCAGAAGACAATGGCGAAACTCAGAGGTTTCGCTGGCGCAGATGGTCCTGTCACGTTCGATAAGAATGGGGATCTTCTCAAGCCTTTTGAGTTCAAGGTTATAAGAAATGGACGCTCGGCAACCACTAACCAAGATTAGCATAGTGTTAACAGTGATCAGCATCTTACTGACTATCGTGAGTTGGAAGCTGGGCCTCTTTGTGCTGGTCTACGTGGGCGTTTTCCTGATAGGTGCTATTGTGGGGGCTTATGTTATTATGTATATCGCACCCTATAGCGTACTAACAATGATCTACGACGGCGAAGCATTTCACAGGCGGTTGGCATTCCTAGTTGAGGAACACGTTGCGCATTCGCCAGAAGGTGCGAGGTGGGAGTCTTGTTCGCAGTTCGCACGATGTTCTATCGTGAAGCTGACACCCAGTGATCGCCGGAATCTGCTCAGTGCGTTACTGAGAGAGTCGGATGATCGGTAATAGCTGGGAGATAGCCAATGGTGAATCGACTAAGCCGTATCGAGCTGATAGAAACGTACGCAAAGATGCTTCGCAAAGAGGCGCAGAATGACCAAGAAGCAGTACGTCTCCTGATCAACTACCTCTTCCCCAATATGAGCCAGCCACCTGATTCCGATGAGAGCCGCGATCAGATGATCGACACTATCGCCACGTTGCTGTCAGCATGGGTGCAAAAAGGGAGTACAACAGACATATGCTATACTATGGAAGCCCTGCGGCAACTGATGCCAGAGCATAAGTGCTCCCTACATCAGGAACGCATGGATCAATCCTTCTCAAGCTTCAAGGAATTCGTCGTCAATAACGCCAAGTGTGCTTGGATACTGCCTCCTCTAGGACAACTCGATGAGACACCAAGAAGAGTAAAGGATCTCTATCTAGGTTTGACTCTAAATGAGTGGTCTAATCTGGTTGTGCAAGCGCAAGATGGGCACCCCGCCCTATTGGATCTCACTCAGTATCTTTTCATAACGTGGGACCTCAGCAAGAAGGATCGTTGGTACGAACAGGACGAAGACGATGAATTGCTGTCAAGCTTGGCACGCATGCTGACGATACTTAAGAACAAGACTGCCAACGGCGAGATGTTCTGCCACCGCATCATCATTCTCGACTGGCCCAAAATGAATACCAACAATAAGAGACATTTCCTACAGAAGATCTGGAATCCGCTGATTCAGTCTTTCGATGAGAATGGAACTCCGGTCGACAATCCCTGCTACAAAGTGCTTTTCGTCGATATAGAGGACCTGGATGGATATCCCCTCGGCGATGGGAAAACGAAGGAGCACCGCCAAGGTGCTACGTTGTTGAGAAAGGATACTGCACTGTTTTCTTTTGACCCAACGGTCCGGGAATCAGCAGATGCACGCAAGACGGTACTCCCACCGCCCGACGGTGGAACGACCATTATGGACGAGTACAGCGCAATGCAGTATTCTAAGCTCCAGCACGAGATGTTGCTTCTGTTTCTTCTTGTCGGCTCCAATAGCTGGGCATTGGATCCTTCATGTCAAGATGGCAAGAAGTATTGGTATCACAAGGGCGAGGTTATTGCCGACAAAGAAATCCGTCAGAAACGTGAACAGATGTCTCTGCCGGCCAGTGAAATGAAGGATGGCGGTGTCTGGCAGGAAAAAGACACTGCAATACGTGAATCATTGGGGATCAATATTCAGCACAACTCATGGTATCATTAGTTTAGATATTCGATGGTAAAGTTTTTTCAAACCAATCCCTTGGAGGTGATAGAAAGTGAGAGATCAGCATCAGTTATCAAGTAAAGGATCTGCGCAGAAGCTTGTCAAGCTATGGGCCAACCAAACACGCTTGGCACTGTCACATAAGCACCCTCTTGATGGAGTCTATTGCGTCTATAGTATGTTTTGGCATGCGCGTCGATCTGAGCAGAGCTCAAATAAGCACAAGTAATTAACGGATCTTTCTTATGTTAGACGAGTATCTCAATTCATCGGTCTTGCCAGATTGGGCACTGTGCGGCTTCGAAAGTAGGGCAAGAGCACTTGAGAGGATAGTACAGGAACACAGGCTGGAGATCTTGGTGTGGGAAGCCACACGCCGATGTGATCTAACTTGCCGACATTGTGGCTCCCCGTACACCGCTGAGTCCGGAACCGGCGAACTGTCAACAGCACAGGTCATTGATCTGTTCTCCAGATTTGACGAAGCTTTCGATCTGAGATCACTCACGTGCATATCTATCACCGGAGGTGAACCAACGGTCCGCCAGGACCTTCCCCAGATAGTGGAGCATGTTCGGGCGCTCGGTGCTTCACAGATCGTAATGCACACCAATGGCCACAGAATCGTGCGGAGTGAAGGTCTGCTGGGGAACCTAGTGTCGGCAGGGATAACGGGCATTGGTGTAAACCTTGATGGCATGCAGGAGGCCCACAATTGGCTTAGAAATGACCCGGCTGCCTTTGAACTCTCTCTAAGAGCTTTCACAGCAGTTAGGCATACGGGCATCGATACTATGGTAAGCACGGTCCTGACTCGACGTGTTCTGGATGACCTGCCTGATCTGCGGAGCCTCATGATTGAACTGCAACCCATGCGGTGGCGATTGCTGCCGATTGAGCCAATTGGCAGAGCCTCCAATTCGCTTGCTGAGGAACTGCTTACCCCGAGGCTTTTGAGACAGGTTGTCGAGTTCGTCCTCGAATCTCGCACAGAGCACCCAGAGATCAATATCGAAATGGGGTGCGGGCAGTGGTATGGGAAGAGACTCGAAACCCTGATGCGTCCATACATATGGTACTGTATCGCTGGAGTAAGTGTCATGGGAATAATGTACGACGGTACAATCGGGGCATGCAACAACATTAGCCATTCTTACTCACAGGGGAATGCACTGCACGATGATCTGGCTGAGGTCTGGCGTTCTCGTTTTCTTGAATACCGTGAAAGAGATTGGTGCCACAGCGGGGAGTGTGATGGTTGTGAAGATTGGAGACTTTGCCGCGGCGGCGAAATGCATCTCCGGGGTGAGAAGGGACAACGCCTGGCTCCCTGCTTTTTCAGTTGGTTACAGCAACCATACGAAGACAAGGAATGACCCATCGTTGAACCTACCTCAATCAGCAGCAAATACTCTGATAGTCGCTGGCGTGGTTCTGCTTGTAGGCACTGGATTCTCGCTGATATATAGGACTGTGCGTTTCTTTCACTTCGCGCATGGGGGAATGGTTGCCGTAGGACCATACCTTGTGCTTGGATTCGTCCTTTCCGGTGTGCCCCGTCTCATTGCGATAGCCACTGCCGTACTGCTATGTGCTACTCTTGGCGTCGCAATGGAAATCTTGTTGTATCGTCCCCTCCGTCGCAATAGCGCATCTTCCCTGGTTCTACTGCTTGCTTCCCTGGGGATCTACGTCCTTCTTCAGAACACCATCTCCCTCATCTTCGGCGATGACACAAAGAGCATCCGGATCGGGCCAGTGGTGGAGGGGATCAACGTACTAGGAGCAAGGATTACTCCTATTCAGATTGCGACAATCTGCGTGAGCATCGTCCTCGTTATTGCTCTTGCTGTATTCCTTAGGTACTCGCGTTTGGGCCGAGCGATGAGGGCAGTAGCGAATGATCGCGAACTCGCCGGTCTCTCGGGCATCGACAGCGACCAGGTGATCTTGTGTGCGTTCGCAATCGGTTCGGCGCTTGCAGGAGTCGCCGGTATACTAGTCGCACTCGACGTGGATATGACGCCGACTATGGGGATGAATGCGCTCATGATGGGCATTGTCGCAGTGATTATTGGCGGGGCGAATAGTATTCCAGGGATTGCGCTGGGGGCATTGCTCTTGGGGATGGCCCAGCAGTTCGGCGTCTGGAAGATCAGTTCACAGTGGCAGGATGCCATTGCATTCTTTATCCTCCTCGCCTTCCTATTGTTCCGGCCGCAGGGGTTCCTCGGTAGGGTGTCGAAAATGCATGCGGTGTGAAGACACCCGGCAGGAGGTACTGTCATGATTCCAGGACTGAAGGAAGTGCTTGAGGATGCCACGGGTCGGCTCGTAGCAGCCCAATACAGTGATCGTGACTTTCAGGGCTTGCCAGCGGACCATCCTTCTCGGTTTATGAAGGGGCAGATCTCTAAGCTTTCAGATCAAGCAGAGTCTGGCACAGGTGGGACGGGAACCCTGATGCTGGGCTCCCGTCATCGAACAGGCACAACCTTGGTTTCACTCAAGGCATTACTGCGTGCCAGGAGACTTGGGGCAGGAACCTTACAGCTGACAAGACATTATCTCAGCACTGTTCGGTCTGAGGGCTTCTGGGTAACCGTGGACAGACAAGTGGATGTGCCCGGCAGAACGGAAATACGCACAGTGGCCAACTACCGCCATACCATTCCGATTGCATGGCTCAGTCTTTACTTAGCGCCG
>DASRZD010000272.1:0-2352 GCA_035686805.1 Armatimonadota bacterium | reverse complement strand
CATGCGCGAGATGAGTCGGGGATTCAGGTCCCAATGATATTCCTCCGCTCCCTTCACGGGACTGTAGGCATCGGGATACATGCCGGCGTCTGCAGGGTATTTCTCCGTAATGTACAGAACTTGCTGAATTCCACAATTCATGATGCCCATCGCTACCTTGTCCCACGGCTGAGTTTTGTCATAGTCCGAGAGCCTGAGAAGCGAGTTCGCATATTCAAGTCCGCACCATTGGACACAGACTCCGAACCACGGTTGGGACGTGAACCATGTCGCTCCGAACACGGGGATGGTTCCATACCGCATGATCGGCCTGTCATCGACATTCCACAGGTAAACGAAAGGAAGGCCCGACTTCGCCCAATAGACTGCTCGGTCGAGGTACTTCTTGTTCTCAGTCATCTGGTAACCATAGAGGTAGCAGTTGATCAGGTGAGCTGACGCGAGGATGTCGGGCACATGCAATTGAAGCTCCCAGGTCTGCGCGCCTTCGGGGCGGGACTGGGTATCCAGATAGCCGAGCGCCTTCAAACCAGACTCTCGAGCTTTGGGGTCGCTGGAGATCACGGCGTATCGGAGCACTGTTTCGGCGTAGATGGACGAATGGCCCGACGACGAATCGCCCGTCTTGCCGAACACGGAATGCTTCTCATCCGGCGTGAAGGGCCATGAGCCGTCAGCCCTCTGGGCCGCGATCAAGCCGTTCGCCTGATCCGCCATCCGCTTGTAGGCGTCTGCTACTCCTCCGGTGAGAAGAGCGATGTCCAGATTGAGATTGCCATTTGCCTTTTCCATCGCCGCCTTGAATACCGGCTCGATGGCAGCCCGCTTTGGCGGAGGGATATGACTTATCTGGTCACGAAGGTAAACCGCGATCATAGGATCGAAGGTTCCTTTTTCGCTGGTATTCGTGTGCTTCCAGCCGTTTGTGTTCGGGTCCCATGCAGACTTGGCGTATGCCTGGTTGAGCAGGTCCATGGCCTCATACGATTTCCTCCCCGTCTCCGGCGGCTCCGGAAGGGGATGTCGTGAGACCCAGCCGTCAACGGCGTCCAGGATCGTCGAGCTGTTGGAGTTGACGACGATGTCCGCGGTCAGCCGCAGCGACTTCCCGGCTTCCAGTGGATACGGCTTCGAGGCGATCTGCTGGTTCTCCACCGTCCAGTCGGGGACGGATGGCGCGAACAAGCCCATCTTATGGTTCTCCTGCCCATCAAGGAAGTTAGGGGAAGCGAATACTGCCGCGGGCCGGTCATTGACCCCATCCCATTTCTGGAGGGGATCCCATTCCAGGGAAACCAGGGCGCCGCCTTTTCGCACTGCCATGAAGGGGATGGTGATTTTGTTCGGGTGCGGAACGGTTCGCAGGTTTAGAGGTGGAGCAGCATTCTCCGTTCCCGAGGATCGCTCGGTCAGCAGATACTCGAGCCCGGGGAACAGACCTCCATCCTTATTGCCGCCGAATGAGCCATCGCCCGCATAGACCGTCGGCCCTGAGAAGTGGAGTAAGTCAATCGGCTTTCCAGCCGTAATCGCGCTCGATGCGCTAACCTTCGACTTCGATGGGTCGAGAGTGAAAGTCCATTCGAAGAGGCAGTCGGACGATCCGATCTGCTTCTTCTCGCCAAATGCCACGGCCAGAACCCCCGGAGTCTGAGCTTTGGTTGGATACAGATTGACCGTCTGCCCCGGGATGATGACCTTGCCGAATGAGCCGGTCGCGGCCGTTTCCCACTCTGCGCCTTTCGGGACGCTGAGTATCCAGCCGGCATATCCCGTCTTGGTCTTGAGGAAGGCCATCCGAATAACGGGGCTCTGGAGAAAGATCGTGCCGTCCGCAAGGCGCTTGACTTCGGCTGCCTGGGCCTTCGGTGGCATTGGCGGCAGCTTCACAGCCAACCCGGACCACGTCGAGGCCAATCCTGACATGGTCAGTGATGAAGCGGCTTAGCCTTCGGCGAACTTGATTCCCTGCCAGGTGAGGGTTTTCTCCTCCCCAGGGAGTAGCGGGCCGATTGACTGTGAAGTCGAACCGGACAGCTTTGCCTCCACCGTGCCGTCCAGGGACCCTTCTCCCGCATTCTTGATAACACATTGAAGGTCAGTCGGCGTGTCTGCGAGCACCAGGGCATTCACCGGGCCGAAGCTGACTATCTCCAACTGAGGATCGAACTTGTAGACATCTATGCTGCTGATCAAGTCTGTCAATTGTAGCTCCACTCCGGTTGCCCCGACACTCGTGAAATCGAAGGGTATTGCAGCAAAGCTCTGTGCGACGGTGTCTTTGGGTGCATTCCAGGTGATGGCCGACTTATCAGCCTGACCGTTGGCCGGCATACCGGTAGGCGCGATAGT
>DASRZD010000271.1:0-7813 GCA_035686805.1 Armatimonadota bacterium | reverse complement strand
GGATATTCTGCGCGCCTCGGTCGATCGGTGGCAGCTGGAGGCGATAACGTACTTGAGCCTGTATGCGAGCCCACTCTATAGCTCCCCCACACTGCTGATGATCGGCAGTCTGTATTTCCTGCTGAGATTCTCAAAGACCGGTGCCTGGAGATATGCCGTCTATGCGGGGCTGATCCTCCTGCTCCTGGCCAACGTGCACACTTATGACGTCATCACCATCAGCGCAATATGGGCATTCTACTCCGCATATCGGCTGGTGAAGAAGGACACGAGGCCCATGATCGGCGGTCTGATCGCAGCCGCCATTGCCGCACCCTCGGCTGCCTACCAACTCCATTTCTATAAGCTCGACTCCGTCTTCCGTGACCGGGCGGCAGTCCCGACCCCTTCTCCCGCCATATACTGGTATGCCGCGGGTTACGGGCTGCTCCTGCCGCTCGCCATATATGGAGTCTGGCGATCGGTGAAGCAGCGCAGGGACATCGGGTTTCTCATCTGCTGGATTATTGCCACTTTCGTCGTCGCCTATCTGCCGATCTCCTTCCAGCGAAAGCTCTTCATGGGGACACACATCCCGCTGAGTTTTCTGGCCGCTATTGGAGTCATGGGCCTCATGGAGCGCATTCCCGTCAAACGGCAGACTCTCGCGGTGATTATTCTCGTGGGCGCGCTTATCCCATCCAACCTGGCCTTCATGTCCCGAAATGTCGTCCAGGTCCTGACGAATGAGATCACCACGGCCGCCCATGTGCCCTATGCCTCCAAGGACGAGATGGCCGCCCTCGAGTACCTGAGGACCCACTCCCGGGCCGGTGACCTGATCCTTGCCGTGCCCCCGACCGCATGCCTGATCCCCGGATTCGCCGGCAGGCCGGTTTATTGCGGACACTGGGGAGAGACAGTGGATTTCCGACGCAAGTTCTGGGAGGTATTCGCGTTTTACTCAAACAAGGAGAGCCCCGGCCAGCGCCTGGATTTCCTGCGAGAGCACAACTTCGCCTATGTCGTCGGCTATCATCAGCATGGAGGCATTCGGATGGTGGATTTCGACGTTCACCCCGCTCCCTATCTGAAGCCTGTTTTCCCAACACGGGAGTTAACGGTGTACAAGTTTGAGACTAAATGATAGAATCTTGGACACATGAAAGCGCACGACAAGAAAACCGGTCATGAATACCTGTGGGTCGTCTTGATCTCCTTAGGTATCGTGGCGGCTGCGAGCGTCCCCTATATCGTAGGATATGCCATCACTCCCGCCGGCTACCATTATCTGGGTTTCTCATACGATTTCGATGACATCTGCGCATATCTCTCCTGGATGCGCCAGGCTGCCGAAGGGCACTTCTTCCTGCAGAACCTGTTCACCACCGAGCCTCAATCCGGGCACGGCTTCAATCTGCTGTTCTTTGTACTGGGGTCGTTCGCCCGAGTCACGCATCTTCCGCCGGAGATTGTCTTTCATCTTGCCAGAGTCGTATTCGGCTTCCTGCTGCTTCTGGCGACCTACAAGTTCTCGGGCATCTGGCTGAAGGATTCGCGGTCGAGGATCATCGGACTGCTGATGGTCGGCTTGTCAGCCGGATTCGGGGGATACTTCCTGGGGCGAACCATGGTCAACAGCCCGGTGGATCTCTGGCAGCCTGAGGCGATAACCTTCCTGAGCATCTACTTCAGCCCGCTCTTCACGCTGCCGATGATCCTCATGATCGGTTCCTTGTATTTCCTTTTCAAGTACGCGGAGGGCGGGGACTGGAAGAACGCCGCTTACGCCGGGTTGATGCTCTTCCTTCTGGCCAATATCCATACCTATGACCTGATCCCCATGGCGCTCGTGTGGCTGCTGTACTCCATCCATAAAGGATCCTGGTCAGGCTTCCGAGCGTTCAAAGGGGGCCTGATCGCATCCGTAGTCGCCTTGCCGATGGTGGCTTATCAGGCCTATTTCTATATGAGCGAGCCGGTATTCCGAGCCCGGGCGGCCGTTCCGACGCTGTCCTTCGGCTTCCACTGGTATGTTCTTGGCTATGGGTTTCTCGTACCCCTTGCCGGCATCGCCATCTGGGCTGCGAAGAAGGAGAAGCGCGACCTCAGCCTGCTCACGCGTTGGGTGATCGCCGGGTTCATTTCCGCCTATCTGCCGCTTCCCTTCCAGCGGAAACTCATTATGGGCACGCACATACCCTTCGCCATTCTGGGGACGTTGGGACTGGTTTGGCTCATGGACCATCTAAAGACCAGGCACAAGAACGTCCTCCCCATTGTCCTGATCTTCCTCATGCTCCCTTCGAACCTGCGGTTCCTGCTGCGAGATACCAGAATGCTGCAGGAGAACCGGACTTACACTGCGGGAAGCCTGCCGTACATTACCACGGATGAGATGGATGCGCTTCAGTACCTGAAGGATCACGGCAAGCCTGATGACATCATTCTGGCCCATCCCGGTTTCTCGTGCATCATCCCGAGTCACGCTGGTCTCAGGGTCTATTGCGGGCATTGGGGTGAGACGGCGGACTTCGGCGGAAAGCTTGCCAAGATGTTCGCTTTCTTTAAGTGGGATACCCCCGACCAATACCGACTCTCGCTTCTGCAGGATGAGAGGATTACCTACGTCGTCGAATACCACAAGGGGATGTACTGGAGAGACACGAACGCCGATTTCGCGACTGAGCGCCCGAAGTACCTGATACCGGTCTTCGAAAGCGAAGTGCTGACGGTATACCGTGTATACCGTCGCCATTCGCCACACTAGGCCCGCCCTGGCGGGCGCTCCCTAAGTCTCGATGCTTGTACGAACGAGGCTATCTCGTGCTCTGCCGTGCTCGTCAGCTTATCGAAATCAACTTCCACCCTGTACCGAACCGTGTCGTCGTCGGCAGCCCGACTGACCCTTCGCACCGTCGCATGAGTCTCCACCGGCCGATTGACGGACGGCAGGAAAAGCTCCATGTCGAATGCCATCCCGGGTTTCAGGTCCAGCTTGCATGGCAGGTTGAGGATCATGCCTCTCGATCCCAGATCCTTGCTCCCGCAGATGATCTTGACCGGAGAGCCGTCCCGCTCCAGTACCAATCGCACGGTCAGCGACCTCTGGAGCGAAGTCAGAGCCTCCCGATGGAGGGCCGCAAGCGAATGCGGCTCGATCGGCAGCACGTGCTCCTGATCCACCGATATGTCAGGCAGCACGGAGAAGCTGACGCCGGTGTCATGGAGGCTGGCCGCGTGGCTGCCTCCCAGTGTTAGTGGGAGGTTGGGAGCCGGCAGTGTACTCCCCGATACCGGCCCCGTGTATGCGCTCGAGCGCTTTCCTCCCACTGAGCGATTCTTCTTCGATCTCTTTGCCTCTTTGGCAATCGTGAACCTGTCTGGCGACAGGCCGTTGAAATTGGTCATCCCTCTTCCTTTGCCCTATGTGATTTTCCGCCTTGGGCGGATCCCCGTTCCGCCGAGCGGTATCTTCTCTATATTACGATTATCGCTCGCAGGCGCCGTGCGGCTAAGTTGACAAAACTACCAGTTTCTCGACCCTGGTATGATATAATACAATCTGAATCCGGTTCCTGATCACATATCACCTATCACGAATCACGCATCATGAATCACGACATCATAGTAGTCGGAACAGGTCACGCTGGTTGCGAGGCGGCCCTTGCGGCGGCTCGAATGGATCAGCACGTCCTCCTCCTGACCATGGATACCGACAACGTGGCTGTGATGCCGTGCAATTGCAGCATCGGCGGGCCGGCGAAAGGTCACGTCGTCCGGGAGATTGACGCTCTCGGCGGCCAAATGGGCCTTACCATTGATGAGACCTACACGCACGTCCGAATGCTGAACACCGGCAAGGGCCCAGCGGTTCAGGCGATTCGCGCCCAGGCCGACAAGAAGCTCTACCAGGCGGCCATGAAGCGCACGCTCGAATCCCAGCCCGGCCTTGAGATGAGGCTGGGTCTCGTGGAGCGCATACTAGTGGATGGTGGGCGGGTCATCGGAGTCGCCGCGAGCGACGGCATGGAATATCGTGCGAGGGCTGTGGTGGTGACCACGGGGACCTTCCTGCGAGGGCTCATCCATATCGGCGAGACGAGCTATCCCGCGGGCAGGGCAGGGGAGCTTCCCGCAGAGAAGCTTTCGGAATCGCTGAGGGACATCGGGTTCGAGCTTGGACGTCTGAAGACCGGCACGACCGCGCGAGTGGATAAGGCGAGCATTGATCTCTCCAGGACCGAACTCCAGCCGTCCGATGAAGAGCCGCTCATGTTCTCGTTCATGTCGCCGAAGGAGCGCCGAGAAGGCCTGCTCCCATGCTGGCTGACCTTCACTAACGAGAAGACCCACGAGATCATCCGGCGCAATCTGAATCGCTCGGCGATGTACGGCGGGCGGATTGAGGGCATCGGGCCCAGGTACTGCCCGTCCATCGAGGACAAGATCGTCAAGTTCCCCGACCGTCAGCGGCATCAGGCGTTCCTGGAGCAGGAGGGCTGGGACACCAACTCCATCTACGTCCAGGGGATGTCAACCAGCCTGCCGGAGGACGTGCAACTGGAGTTCCTGCAGACCATGCCCGGCCTGGAGGAGGTTCGGATGCTGAAGCCGGGGTATGCCATAGAGTATGATTTCGCCCCGCCGACCCAGCTCAAGCCGACTCTGGAGACGAAGCTGGTACGGGGGCTGTTTTTCGCGGGCCAGATAAACGGCAGTTCGGGCTACGAGGAAGCCGCGGGTCAGGGACTCATCGCCGGGATCAACTCGGCACTCACAAATCGGGGACGCGAGCCTCTCACGCTCGAACGTTCGCAGGCGTACATCGGCGTCATGATTGACGATCTGGTTACGAAGGGCACGAGCGATCCCTACCGCCTTCTCACCTCGCGGGCGGAGTACCGGTTGCTGCTCAGGCAGGGCAACGCCGATCAGAGGCTCACTCCCACAGGACGCCGGATCGGCCTGGTGAAGGATGACCGATGGAAGGCGTTCACCAGGAAATCAAAGCTGATCGCCGAGGAGATGGCCCGTCTTCGGGAGACTTCGGTCGGCGCGGACGAGGCCGGCAAGCTGGCATTGCTGGGCATAGAAGGCCTTTCGCGGAGAACATCGCTCGAAGAGCTGCTTCGGCGGCCGGAGCTGAGGTATTCGGACATCGTGCGCCTGAACGGCCGAGTCCCGGGCCTGCCTGCCGAAGTCGAGGAGCAAGTCGAGATTCAGGTCAAGTATGACGGATATATCCAGCGCGAGCAGGTGCAGGTCGAGCGGTATCGGCGGCTGGAGGGGATGCGGATCTCGGACGAGTTCGACTACTCGTCCGTCCCGGCGATATCTCGTGAGGGGCGCGAGAAGCTTTCGAGGGTCAGGCCGGCATCCATCGGACAGGCCGCTCGTATTCCCGGCCTCACGCCTGCCGACATATCCATTCTGATGGTCGTATTGGAACGGAATAAGCGGTCGTTTCGCGTGTGAAACCGCAGCTTTTTGGGAATAATAAACACGAGTGGTCAAAAATGGCCGAAGCCAGCGTACGCGAAGCAGCAATGACGAGCGCCATCCGAAGTCGGTTGATCCACGACAAGCGGGTGGGGGACCAACCTGTGAGCCTCTATATCCTCGACGGCGACGTCTATCTCATCGGGCGCGTGGAGACTCTGGAACAGCGGGACGTCGTAGAGTACATCGTCCGTGGAACTCCAGGCGTTCGCCATGTCAATACCGACGAAGTCGAGATCGCCGAGCTGATGAGGCAGAAACAATAAAATGTGGGAGCATGGCTTCCCACGCTCCCACACTGCTCACTGATTACTGATTACTTCCCCCTACGGCGGATACTGCGCTGCGTCCCCATCCCCTCTCGGGATCAGAACCGGAGTCACGACCCCGCCCGATTCCTCCGCCGAGCAGATCCCGATGACTCGCACGTACTTGCCTGTCGCCGGAACCGCAGTCAGCATAGAGGCGTCAACCTTGATCATCAGCGAATTCTCAGTGCCGCCGACCAGGAAGTATCCCGACGGACCATCATAGACCCGGCCTGCGACCGCAATCAGCAAACCAACGTTATTCAGATTGACGTTGCCTGTTACGCCCGCACCGCCGACCGATCTATTGATCATAAGTAGCGCATTCGGAGCGCCCGGCCCCGTGCTGTCCACCGTATATGGCGCGGACAGCACTCTCTCACCATTGATGACTCCCAGAATCCCGGAGACATCCACCAGACTGCCCTCATCCGGTGAATCCCCGTTCACGCGAATGCCGGAAATCTGATCGGTCTTGCTCTCGCAGATGTAGTAGAAGCTGCCGAAGTCCGCGCTCACTACACGGCCGCTCAGCATGACCGCCTTCCCATCAGGAAGCTCCTTGGCCTCGGCAATCGAAGCAATGACATCGGCGGCAGTGACCCCGGTTGAGATGACTGGCGTTGACCAGGTCCCTACGCCGTTCTGTCCCTTCACGCCGATGAAGTAGGTCGTCCCTGAGTTCAGCGAGAGCCCGGTGGTCGTGAAGGACGTTCCGGTGCCTGTACTCGTCCAGGCGACTACCGAGCCGATGTTGCCGGGGGTAGTCCCTATCGCATACTGGTACTCCATGCAGCCGCTCTCGGGATCGGACCCGCTCCAGGTCGCATGCAACTGACCGGTGCAATCGGTATACGGGCCGCAATCGTTGAGATTGCTGATGACGGGCGCTGTGCCGTCGTATTTGTATGGACCATAGTCATAGTTGCCGTTCTCCACTCCGTCGCCGTTGAAGCCCTTCACATGGAAGTACCATGAGCCGGTGCTCGTGGCGGTCTGAGCGGATGTCCCCGAGGTCCACGACGGCTCGAATCCGGTCCACGAATGAGTGGTATTCTGATTCCATGCATACTTGTAGTTCTGGATCAGACCGGCCCCGAAGCCTCCTACCGCCGTGAAGGTGAAGGTCGAAGATGCCTGCCACGTATTGACCGGCTTATCGCAGGTCACGCTCCCTGAGGTAGGCGCGACCGACAAGGTATACTTGGTTGCCGTATTGCTTTGGCCTGAGAGGTTTCCTGCCGCGTCGAAGGCCTTCACGTAGTAGGAGTACTGAGTATTCGCCGTTAGGCCTGAGTCGGCGTAGTTCGTGGAGGCCGAAGTCCCGATCTCCACAGCCGCCCGATATACCCTGTAACCGGCGACGCCGACATTGTCGGTCGAGGGCGACCAGCTCAAGGCAATCTCAGTGGTGGACAATGCCGTCGCTGTCAGGTTAGTCGGATCAGTCGGCGGCTGGGTGTCAGCAGGCTCGATCTTGATTGCGTCAGCCATGACGTTTAGCGTGGTTTCAACACCGGTATTGCTCAACTGGACATAACACACCATACCCACGACAAAAGGCTTGTTGGAGACCAGCAGGTTCCATTGACCGCCGCTTGTCTGCTGATTCACGCTAACAGTCGTGCTCCCGCCCCACCACTGAATCTTGTAGGGGGCATGGGTGGTTCGGTTGCCGCCCTGAGGCCACCAGGCATAGATGTTATAGTTTCCCGCAACGATTACGTTAGGCGTCCATTTGCAGCTCTTACCCTGGGTAAATCCGGAGGTGTAGAAGTAGTTAATGCCATACTTGTCAGTGGAGCTGGTATTCGTTAGCCAAGAGCCGACCAGCGTGACGCCGGTTGCATCCGAATTATCCACAATGATCGAGCCGGGAATGTCTTGGTTCGTCGTAGTGAAAGTGTAGTCTGTAGACTCTACCATGTTCCTGGCTGCATCGTAAGAGCGTACTCGGTAGTGATACGTTGTCAAAGGAGTGAGGCTGGTAAGCTGCACGACGTGCGTAGTAACCCTTGCCATAT
>DASRZD010000270.1:0-3433 GCA_035686805.1 Armatimonadota bacterium | reverse complement strand
AAGTATGTCGGGTTCCATCTCTGATTTCGCCTACCGTTCCCGTGGCATTCTGGTTTCAATTCCCCTCGTCATCGGGCTCTTTACGACATGGAGTGAGTACGAGAACCATTTTGTTATCCGGGCGGTCGCAGGCATCCTGTTCGCCATGGGCCTTGCGCTGAGAATCTGGGCGCAGCAGCACCTGCACTATCGCCTGCAAGTCAAAACGGTTCTTACCACCACCGGCCCTTATGTGCTCATGCGGAATCCGATCTATATCGGAAACACGCTGATATGCCTCGCTCTCACAGTTGCAAGCGAAGAGCTTTGGCTGCTGCCCATCACCTTCCTGAACTGCTGCCTGGTCTACTACTTTGTCGTCCAGCATGAAGAGGCAGTCCTCACAAAGAGTTATGGCGAGAAGTATCTGGAATTCATGGATCGTGTGCCGCGTTGGGTCCCGAAACTACCCGCTCTGTCTAAGATCAGTTGGTCGTCGAGTTTCCTGGGAGTCTCCATAAAGGCCGAGGCCTACAATTTCCTTTTCATCATTCCGGCAATCCTGAAAGAGTACCTCACTAGAAACGTCTGACAGCCGGGAATAGCGTGCCGTCGCATCGGGTAAATGTGTACCATGAGGCGGTTGATTTTGTTCCTCGTCACCATTTTGCTTATGGCGGTTCCAGGCTGCACCGGCAAGTCCGGTCCGCCGGCCTCGCAGGACAGCGGCTTCAAGAACAGCAACCTTCTGAAACTCCCGCCGGGGTTCCGAATCGGCCTTTTCGCATCGAGCCTCGACGGGCCCCGGATGATGGCTCTCAGCCCCGACGGACGCCTGTTCGTCACCGAGATGGGCGCAGGCCGGGTGACGATCCTCCCGGATGCGAACGGCGATCACCATGCCGACAGTCACATCGTCTACGCAAGCGGCCTGAATAACCCTCACGGGATCGCTTTCCATGGCGGCTACCTGTATGTCGCCGACGAGGGCCGGGTCATCCGTTATCCGTATCGGTCGGGGGACAACAAGGCGCCTAAGTCTCAGGTCGTCGTTCCGAATCTGCCGACCGGCGGCGAGCATATCACCAGAACGATCACCTTCGGACCGGCGGACGGCAAGCTCTATGTCTCAGTCGGATCGAGTTGCAACGCGTGCATCAAGAAGGACCCTCTTCGGGCATCAATCATCCGATGCAACGCCGACGGCTCGGGCAGGGAGACGTTCGCAACCGGCCTGAGGAACTCCGTCGGCCTGGCATGGAATCCAAGAACGAGCGAGTTGTGGGCGACTGATAACGGCAGGGATTACCTGGGGGACGATCTGCCGCCCGACGAGGTGAACGTCATCCGGCAGGACGGCTTTTATGGCTGGCCGTATGCGTACGGCAACCGAATCCCCGATCCGGCGTTCGACAATAAGTACCCACAGAAAGTCGCTGATTCGATCCTTCCGAAGATCGCGATTCAAGCGCACTCTGCTCCCCTCGGGCTGATCTTCTACACTGGGAGCATGTTCCCCGCCGAGTATCGGGGCAACCTGTTCATCGCCTATCACGGGTCGTGGAACCGCACGATTCCGACTGGTTATAAGGTCGTCCGATTCGCCGTTCAGGATGGGGAGGTCGGGGGCCAGCAGGATTTCATCACTGGTTGGCTTCAGAATGGAGGCTCATGGGGCAGGCCGGTCAGCCTACTCGTCGGCAAGTCTGGGGAGCTATACATCACGGATGACAAGGGCGGGCAGGTTTACGTGGTGACCTATGGGTCATGATGCATGATGCGTGACCGGTCCGACTTGTCCGACACGTCCGACTGGTCAGACCGCGATCAGTCGCCCACCTGCGAACTTGGCTAGACGCAACTCATCCGCCCGAGCAAGAATCCAGTCTTCCACCGCTTCCGCTGATTTTGCCGCCTCATGAAGCAGCGGAAGGCCTATGGCCGTGAGATCAGCGCCCAATGCGAGCGCCTTCGCTATATCGAGGCCGGTTCGGATGCCTCCAGAGGCGATCAGCGGCAGGTCAGGCAATGCGCCCCGGACCTCCTCAAGCGACCGGGCGGTCGGAGTCCCCCAATCCTCGAACTGCCCTGCAAGCTCCTGAAGCCTCCCCGACGCCCGAATCCCCTCGATCCTCGCCCAGGAAGTCCCACCGGCGCCTGCCACATCAATCGCGGCCACGCCGGCGTCACGGAGCATCACCGCCACCTCAGCCGATATTCCGAAGCCGACTTCCTTTACAATCACCGGGACTTCGAGGGTCTCGCAAACCCGCTTGATGGCATCCAGCGCGCCCTTGAACGATGGATCTCCGTCGGGCTGGAGGGCCTCCTGAATGGGGTTTAGGTGGATGGCCAGGGCATCCGCGCCGATCATGTCAACCGCCTTGCAGGCTATGTCGCCCGTAAGGTACCCAGCGCCCAGGTTGGCAACCAGGAGGATATCAGGAGCGACATCCCTGACCTGGTATGTTGATATCAAAGAGGAATCTTCCAGCGCCGCCCGCTGAGAGCCGACTCCCATGGCGATGCCTAGCTTCTGGGCGGCAATCGCTAGATTGCGGTTGATCTCGCCCCCACGCGGAGTTCCACCCGTCATGCATGCGATCATCAGGGGCATGGAGAGACTTCGGCCGAGAAAGCGCGTGGAGATATCAACGTCGGCGAGGTTCATCTCAGGGAGGGTGCAGTGCTCGAAGGCATATCGCTCGAAGCCGGTGGTCATGCCCGAATACTCGACTTCCGCCATGGGGCGATTGAGGCAGATCTCCAGGTGCTCGGCCTTTCTTCGCTCGATGGCGTCAGTCAACCGGCTGCCTCTTCGTGACGAGATCTGCCGCCACCCGGGCGATATGATCGGGATCGAGGCCGTGCAGCTCTCGAAGCACCGGCCTTGCGCCGTGAGCGACGAACTCATCCGACAAGCCGACTTGCCTCACCTGAACGTCGCATATCCCCTCGCTCGCCAGCAGCTCGATGACTGCGCTCCCGAATCCCCCTTGGACGGCGTTCTCCTCGACGAGTACCAGCCGCGGGCATCTCTTTGCCAGCTCGATGATCAACTCCTCATCGAGCGGCTTCACGAACCGGGCGTTCACGAGAGTCGCCGAAACCCCGGTTTCTGCCAGGATCTCCATCGCCCGAAGGGAGAGGTTCACCGCCGAGCCCACAGCCATGATGCAGACATCCTCGCCCTCCGCCAGAACCTCCGCCTTCCCGAGGGCCATCTCGGCCGCTTCGCGAGGGATGATGGGACTCGGGCCTCGGGGATATCGGATGGCAAACGGGCCGTCGTGCTCCAGGGCGAGACTCAGCATCTCGCGAAGCTCGAAGGCATCGGACGGGGCGGCGATCGTCATGTTCGGGATGTGGCGCAGATAGGAGAGGTCGAAAGTCCCGTGATGAGTTGCGCCATCGTCGCCCACAATCCCGGCCCGGTCAATTGCGAATACCACCG
>DASRZD010000269.1:0-2761 GCA_035686805.1 Armatimonadota bacterium | reverse complement strand
TGGAATCATGCCTTCCTATGGCAGGATGATTCGCCGATTCGGGATCTCGGCACCCTTGGAGGCCATGAAAGTTATGCATACGCTATAAATGACGCTACGCAAGTGGTCGGCTATTCCTATCTGGATTCCGACATCAGGCATGCGGTGTTGTGGCAGAATGGTTCCTGCTATGATCTAGGAACATTACCGGGCGCATATTCAAGCGAGGCATACGCCATCAACAACAGTGGGGTAATAGTTGGCTGCTGCTCATATGGTACTACGTGGCAGCCACACGCCGTCCTCTGGGAACCCGTTCCCGAGCCATCCTCCCTCCTCGCCCTCGCCGGGGGCCTGGGGGCATTGGGACTTGCGCTACTCCGGCGTAGGGGCGCTAAAGTCTAAAGTCTGAAGTCTGACGTCCTACCCCTAAACTTTTTCTGCAACTTTTCCGAATATTTGTATGTCAAACCACTTGACACTAGTACACTCAAGTACTATACTGTGATTGTACTTAGAATACCAAACAATATGTGTTTCACTCCCATAGCTCAAGGGTATTCAACGTCATGGAGGTGACGAATCGTGGGTAGGACAGTAGGCATTGACTTAGGAACCACTAACTCGGTCGTGGCCGTGATGGAGGCCGGCGAGCCCGTGGTCATACCGAACGCGGAGGGAAGCCGGATTACTCCGTCCGTCGTAGGTTTCACGAAAACCGGTGAGCGCCTCGTGGGCGCCACTGCAAAAAGGCAGGCAATCCTCAATCCGGAACGAACGATTTCATCCATCAAGCGCAAGATGGGAACCGACTTCAAGGTGAACATTGACGGCAAGGACTACACGCCCGAAGAGATCTCCGGCATGATTCTCCAGAAGATGAAGACGGATGCTGAGACGTACCTGGGCGACAAGGTGACCGATGCCGTGGTCACCGTTCCCGCATACTTCAACGATGCCCAGAGAACGGCCACGAAGACCGCAGGGGAGATCGCCGGGCTGAATGTTTTGCGCATCATCAATGAGCCCACGGCAGCAGCCCTGGCATACGGCCTGGATAAGAAGGAGAACGAAACCATCCTCGTCTACGACCTCGGCGGCGGCACGTTCGACGTATCCGTGCTGGAGGTCGGCGAGGGGGTCTTCGAGGTCAAGTCCACGTCGGGCGACACCCAGCTCGGCGGCGATGACTGGGATCAGCGGATAGTAGACTACGTCGCCGATGAATTCATGAAATCGGACGGCATTGACATCCGCAAGGACCGTCAGGCGCTTCAGAGACTGCGTGAGGCCGCGGAGAAGGCGAAGATCGAGCTCTCGAGCGTCGTTCAGACGACCCTCAGCCTGCCGTTCATCACGGCGACTCAGGAAGGCCCGAAGCACCTGGATATGAACCTCACCCGGGCGAAGTTCGAGGAGTTGACCGCCGATCTCGCCGAACGGACGGTAGGTTCGTTCAAGCGCGCGCTCTCCGACGCCGGGATAAGCGAAAAGCAGCTCGACGAGATCATCCTCGTCGGCGGGGCGACTCGCATGCCGCACATCTATGAACTCGTGAAGAAGCTCGGCGGCGGTAAAGAGCCTCACAAGGGCGTGAACCCGGATGAGGTCGTGGCGGTCGGCGCGGCGATCCAGTCGGGCGTATTGACCGGTCAGGTGAAAGATATCGTCCTCCTGGACGTGACTCCGCTATCGCTGGGGATCGAGACCCTGGGCGGCGTGTTCACCAAGCTCATTGACCGTAACACGACCATCCCGACTCGAAAGGGCGAGACGTTCACGACGGCGGTTGATGGCCAGACGGACGTGGAAGTCCATGTGCTCCAGGGCGAGCGCGAGATGGCGAGGGACAACAAGACCCTTGGCCGATTCCACCTGGTAGGCATCCTGCCCGCGCCGAGAGGGACTCCTCAGATCGAGGTAGCCTTCGACATTGACGCGAACGGCATCGTGAACGTTTCGGCCAAGGATAAGGCGACCGGCAAAGAGCAGAGCATCACTATCAGCGGCTCGACCAGGCTCAGTAAGGACGAGACTGACCGAATGGTGGCCGACGCTCAGAGATTCGCCGAGGAAGACCGCAAGGCCAAGGAATCGGCCGAGACTCGAAACAGGGCCGACAGCCTGGTCTACCAAACTGAGAAACTGATTGCCGATCTTGGCGACAAGGTTCCGGCGGATCAGAAGGGGAACATCGAAACGGCCATCGCCGAGGTAAGATCGGCGCTGAATACGGATGACCTGGATAGGATTCGGCGGTCGAGCGACGAGCTCCAGCAGGCGTCGTACAAGCTCTCGGAGATCATGTATCAGCAGGCGGCAGGCCCTCAGCCGGACGCAGCCCCCGAAGGGGAGACTGGACAGGAGGAGCACGCCAAGCCCGACGATGAGGTCATCGAGGCGGAGTTCAAGGAGGAGTAGCATGCTCCTTCCCCCTTTGAGGGGGGAAGGTTGGGATGGGGGGGCGGTGAGGCCCCCGCCCTTTGCTCAAGTCCATGGACTATAAAGATTACTACGCCGTGCTGGGCGTGACAAAAGGCGCTTCGGAAAAGGAGATCAAACAGGCGTATCGCAAGCTTGCGCGAAAGTACCATCCGGACGTAAACCCGGGCAGCAAAGAGGCCGAAGAGAAGTTCAAGGAGATCTCCGAAGCCTACGAGGTGCTGAACGACAAAGAAAAGCGTGCGAAGTACGACCGTTTCGGCGAAGAGTGGCAGAGATATGAGCACCAGGGCGCGCCCGGCCCGGGCGGATACGAGCATTTCGGAGGCTTCAACTTCGA
>DASRZD010000268.1:0-3204 GCA_035686805.1 Armatimonadota bacterium | reverse complement strand
AGGGGTCGGACAATCCACTAAGGCATCTGCCGCGACGGAAGTACGGGGTGCAGGCAGGGAACAAGCCCTGCAGGATAGCGAAGGCTGACATTGACCTGGGGGTCATCGCGCGGATCGAGCATCCGCTTGCCCCATGTGACCGACAATGGCTTCAATCTCCGTTTGCCGGCACCGAAACAACGGAGCCTGACCGCGGTGATGATGTCATCGCAGTGGTCGGCGCTCAGGACGCGACGGTATCCCTCGTGCTTGAAGGCGAGAAGAAGCGGCTCAAGTTCTCGCTCGGCGAAGCGTTTCACAAGGGCAGCAGCCCCTCAGGTAAGGCGAGGCTGCAGGTGTTGGGCAAGCGCCGACAGTGGATGCGCCTGAGGATCATTGACGGCTCCACGGGGCAGCCCACTCCAGCCAGAGTGCATATGTGCGGCTCCGCGGGAGAGTATATCGCGCCCTACGGCCATCACGATCAGGTGAACACGAACTGGTTCGAAGACTACGGGGCGGACGTCGTAGTGGGCGGGCGCGCGTATGCCTACGTGCCCGGCGAGTTCCCGACCGATATGCCCGTCGGAGACGTGTACGTGGAGTTGAACAAGGGCTTCGAGTACGAGCCGGTACGGCGCAAGGTGACCGTCAGGCCCGGCCAGGAAGTGTTGGAGTTGGAAATCAACCGCTGGAAAGATCTTCGCAGCGAAGGTTGGGTGACGGCAGACACGCATGTCCACTTCATCAGCCCTCACACGGCGTGGCTCGAAGCGCAGGCGGAGGGTGTGAATGTCGTCAATCTTCTCGCATCGCAGTGGGGGCGGCTTTTCACCAACGTCGGCGATTTCATCGGCAGAGTCGGCATCAACGAGGACGACACCATCGTGTATGTCGGAACGGAGAACCGAAACCACATGCTGGGACACATATCCATGCTGGGAACTCGGGGCCTGCCCGTTTATCCGATGTGCTCCGGCGGCCCGTTCGAGTCCTGGGTCGGAGATCCGGATTTCATGATGCTTGCTGAGTGGGCTCTCGAGAACCGGCGGAAGGGAGGGATCTCGATTCGGCCGCACTTTCCTTACTGCGGCTTCACAGAGGACCCCGTGCCGATTCTGAAGGGCTTGGTGGATGCGCTGGAGATCCGTCCCGACCGCGATTTTGCCGTCCAGGAATGGTACCGGTACCTCGATTGCGGCTACCGGGTGGCGGTAGTCGCCGGCACCGACAAGATGAGCGCGAGCCAGGCGCTCGGCTGGCGGCGTACTTACGCCAAGATCGCGACGGACGAGCCGTTCACCTACGACAACTGGGCAAACGCGGTGCGCGCCGGGAGGACGATATCCACCAACGGCCCGCTGGTAGACCTGAAGGTGGAAGGCTCGCACATCGGCGATTCGATTCAGTTGCCTGAGCGCGGTGGAACGCTTGAAGTCCATGCCACCGCGGAATGCTTCCAGCCGCTCTCCAGGCTCGAGGTCGTTTGCAGCGGGAAGGTCGTCGCGGCCGAGGAAGCCGAGGCGGGCCGCCGTGCGCTCCAGGTCAAGGAGAAGATTCGGGTAACCGGCAGCGGATGGATTGCGGCTCGGTGCAAAGGACTGCGCGGAGACCCGGGCCAGTACATGGCGGCGCATACATCTCCGGTCTACATAAAGTGTGGCCAGACCAGGGCGTTCGACGGCCCGGCGGCCCAACACATGCTCGCGCTGGTTGAGGGCGGTATCGAGTATCTCAACAATCTCGCAGTCGTGTTCGATGAGCGGTCCAAGAAGCGAATGGTAAAGCTCTTCAACGAGGCGCGGCGAGAGTTGAAGGGCAGGCTGGTCGTGGAGGCGAAGCATGTCCACCACCACGCCGATGCACTGTACCATCACCACGGCCACAGCAGAAAGGCAGACCATCGCCATTGAAGACGGTCCGAAACGGAGTCTTCAGGCGCAGCTTACGGCCTGGGGGAGCTTCGGTCTCGGGCTTCGGGTATGCAGCTATGGACCGACCTCCCGACTAACACCGCTATCCGCCTCCTAGTGCGGGCAGGAGTACGAGGCAAGACGATGGGGTTTCTGGATGAAGTCGCTGAGCAGGGCAAGGCTCTGCGGAATCTAATCGAGTTCTATCGTGGCGAGGGCGAGGATCTCATGACGGTGGTGAGCCGGATGATGACCCGCCGCCCGAGGAGCATTACGTTCGCCGGGATGGGGACCTCTGAGTTTGTACCCGAGGTCATCCGCGGCCAGCTGGGCGATCAGTCGCGAACTCCAGTCATTCTCTGGGAAGCGGGCGAGTTGCTCCACTATGGCATGGATTCGATCCGAGACGACGACGTCGTGGTGCTGACTTCCCAGTCGGGCGAGAGCGTCGAGACCCGGAAGGTCGCCGAACTGCTCAAGTTTCACAAGCAAGTATTGAGCGTCACCAACAATCCGGAAAGCACCATTGCCCGGCGCTCGGCTATGAGCTTCCCCATGCTCGCGGGTAAGGAAACCTCAATCTCAAACAAGACCTACACAAACAGCATGGCGGTGATGATCCTCCTTGCCCAGGGGTTCGCGGTTCAGGACCGGTGTCCCAGCCTGGACTTGCTGGATAAGGCCGCCGACAGCATGGATGAGTTCCTGGCGACTCGACAGGAGGAGATCGAGCGTGCGGGGGATCATCTGCGGGAGGCGCAGACCGTCTACTTCGTTTCTCGAGGGCCAGGTATGGCGGCGGCCAGGCAGGCGGCTCTCACGTTCCAGGAAGGCGCTCACGTGTTCACCTGCGCGTTGCCGGGAGGAAGCATGAGGCACGGGCCGTTCGAGATTGTGGGGCCGGGGCATTTCGCAGTGCTCTTCGCCTCTGACGGAGTCGGGGGCGATCTCGTAAGGAGCATGGCCCTGGAGATGGCCGAACTCGGAAGCAAGGTGATCCTCATGACCTCAGTTGAGCTGGAGGCGCATCCGAACCTGGTGAGCATCGTCCTGAAACCCGCTCAACCTGACCTGTTCCCGCTTGCCTGCGCCGTGCCCCAGGAACTCCTGCTCGATCGGATGGCATCTCATCGAGGCTGGACGGCAGGGGTCTTTCGCCGAGGCGGGAAGGTCACATCGAAGGAGTAGAGCTTGTACTACATTTTGGCAATCCTTGTGCTTTTCATGGCGGCTGCCGAAGCCCAGGAGGCGGCGTCATACCTGGACGCCGGCTTGCCGATTCCAGACACCATGATCCGCCCCATGCCAGCGG
>DASRZD010000267.1:0-11849 GCA_035686805.1 Armatimonadota bacterium | reverse complement strand
TGAGGTCATAACAAGAAAGCATTATCTCATACGACCCCAGACCTGCCATCCACCAACCCCAGGGGTGACATTTTCTCAGAACACTTAGGGGGTGACAGAATCTCAGAACATCCACACTCGCGCCCTACTCATTTGACATCCCCAGGCTCGTGTGATACGATTTTCATCAGGTTTTGGCTAATTCTTCAAGTGTCTTACGAGGCGAACAATTGGCAACCAAGCTTACAATAGACCAGCAGATGGAAATTATCAAGCGAGGGACAGTGAGCATTGTCCCCGAGGACGAGCTTCGCGCCAAGCTGGAAAAGTCGCAGAAGACCGACGTCCCCCTCAAGATCAAGCTAGGCCTTGATCCGACTGCGCCCGATATCCACCTGGGCATAGCGGTCGTCCTGCGGAAGATGCGGCAGTTCCAGGACCTCGGGCATGAGGTCATCATCATCATCGGCGACTTCACGGCGAGCATCGGCGACCCCAGCGGTGTCTCGGTAACGAGGCCCTTGCTGACGCCTAAGGAGATCGCCGTGAACGCCACTACCTACAAAGAGCAGTACTGCAAGATCCTGGACGAGAGCAAGACCAGGGTGGTCTATAACAGCGAGTGGCTGAGGGAGCTGGACTTCGCCGGCGTGGTGCGCATTGCCGCAAAGATGACGGTTGCGAGAGTCCTCGAGCGCGATGACTTCACTGCAAGGCTCTCCGACGGCAGACCGATCGGCCTGCATGAACTCCTTTATCCGATGTCCCAGGCTTATGACTCGGTCGTCCTGGAGGCGGATATCGAGGTCGGGGCTACGGATCAGACCTTCAACATCCTCACCGGACGCGACCTGCAGCGGGAGTTCGGCCAGGAGCCGCAGGTCGCCCTATTCATGCCGATCCTGGTGGGCCTGGACGGCGAGAAGAAGATGAGCAAATCGCTCGGCAACTATGTCGGCGTGTCCGAGCCTCCCAATATGATGTTTGGCAAGGTAATGTCCATCCCCGACAACCTGATGCCTCAGTACTTCGAGTTGTGCACTAACTTATCCATGGATGAGATCAGGCAGATCGTCGCGGGGCATCCGATGGATGCGAAGAAGCGCCTGGCCTGGCAGATCGTCAACATCTATCATGGGCCTGAGGCCGCTGACCAGGCGAGGGCCGAGTTCGAGAGAGTCTTCAGCGCTCGTGAGATTCCTACGGATATGCCGGTGATCGAAGTGCCGAAGGACGCGCTCAAGGATGGGAAGGTGTGGATCGTGCGGCTGCTGGTCACTGCCGGCTTCGCTGGGTCGAATAGCGAGGCCAGGAGGCTGGTGGAGCAGGGAGCGGTGACCATGGACGGCGAGAAGATCACGGATGTCAATGCCGAGATTTCGGTGGAAGAGGGCCAGGTCCTACACGTGGGCAAGCTGAAATTCGGGCGGATCCAGCGGGCAAATGATTTGTGATTTTATGCGCAATCCTTGACACAGCTTGGTCAAGCCGCATATAATTGTCAGGCAGCCTCGCCAAAAGCGGGGCTGTTGCCATGCTTTCAGGTGTATTGACCGATGACCTTGACAGGAATCATCCAGCAAGTTTTCAGATGGCTGCATATCCCGCAGACGATCGTTCAGCCGGCGGTGATGGTGGTCGCAGCCCTCATAATCCTTGGATTCATACTCTTTGTAGTTTTGTACCTCATCTACGGCTTGCGGAAGATCATGGGGTGGATTCAGGCTCGGATCGGGCCGAACCGCGTGGGGCCGTATGGGCTGGCGCAGACGATCGCGGATGCCGTGAAGCTGCTGACCAAGGAAGACATCATCCCCTGCCTGGCGGATAAGTGGGCGTTCATCGCCGCCCCGATCATCGTCTTCGTCCCCGCATATTTGGTCTATGTAGTGATTCCATTCGGCGGCAAGGGCTGGATCGCCCAGGACCTGAGCATTGGAATACTGTATGTGGCCGCAGTGATGTCAATGCCGATAATCGGCATCATCACCGCCGGGTGGGCATCGAACAACAAGTGGTCGCTGCTGGGGGCATTTCGGGCGGCGGCGCAGATCGTCAGCTACGAGATACCGCTCATCCTCGCAATGATCCCGCCGGTGATGTTGGCCGGGACTCTCAGCCTCCAGGGGATCGTCCATGCGCAGGAGGGCTCCCCATGGTTGGGCGTCTTTCCGAGGTGGTTCATAGTAAGCCAAATTGTCGGATTTGCGATATATATGTGCGCGGCATTGGCGGAGAGCAACCTCACGCCGTTCGATATCATGGAGGCGGAGTCGGAACTTGTAGCGGGGTTCAACACCGAATACAGCGGGATGAAGTTCGCGCTATTCTTCCTGGCCGAGTTCGCCGGAATGTTCACGATTTCCGCAATTGCCGCGACCCTGTTCTTCGGCGGCTGGCTGCCGATTACTCCCGCGCTGAAGATGATCCCGGGGGTGGTTTGGTTCCTCGGCAAGACGGCGGTGATAGTATTCGTGCTGATGTGGATACGGTCTACCCTGCCCAGAATTCGAGTTGACCAGCTAATGAGCTTCGGGTGGAAGGTTCTTATACCGATAGCACTGCTGAATATTGCGTGGACCGGATTCCTAGTCCTTGTTTCGTAGAGAAAGCGATGATGGAGTATTGGAGTGGTGGAGTGCTGGAGTAATGGAAAAGCAAGCCAATACTCCACTACTCCAGTACTCCATTACTCCGTGTGTAGGTATAGATGCGCAGAGTCACAAGACAAGCAATTGCATATATGGGCGAAGCCCTGTATACGGTGTACAGCATCGCCAAGGGACTCATTGTGACCTTCATCAATCTGTTCCGAAAGAAGGTTACGCTTCAGTACCCGGAGGTTCGGTGGGAGCTGCCGTCCGGGTATCGGGGAATCCCATGCCTGCCGGTGGATGCGGAAACGGGCAAGGATTTGTGCGTCGGATGCGGGGCATGCGCTCGAGCCTGCCCTGCCCAGTGCATCACGGTCGAGGCACACATGGACGAGAACAAGAAGCGCGTGGTGGACAGCTTCACCCTGGACGCCTCCCGATGCATGTTCTGCAACCTATGTGAGGAGGCATGTACGTTCGACGCCATCAAGATGAGTGACACTTACGAGCTTGCCTGCTTCGACAGGGAAGAGGCGAAGCTCGACCGCGAAGACCTGAATCGCATCGGCGGCGTGCGAGAGCCCAAGCCCAAGGAACCTGAAGAAGCCGTAGTGAAGGAGGCGGCGTAGATGCATCTCACCCTCCAGCAGTTCTCCTTCATCGCGGTCGCGGGCCTCACGATCATCTCGGCGGCACTGGTGGTCACGCTTCGGAATATCTTCCACTGTCTGCTGTTCCTGGCGCTTGCATTCCTGGGAGTCGCCGGCATCTATCTCCTCCTTTCGGCGGACTTCATGGCGGCGGCACAGGTACTGATCTACATCGGGGCGATCGTCGTTCTCATGATGTTTGCCCTCATGATGACTCACCGGGTGATGAGCACGAATGTCATCCAGACCCTGGGGCAGTGGTGGCTCGCGCCGTTCCCCATCGCGGCGGGCATATTCTTCGCGCTTTTCCGGGTCTTGATCCGATATGACTTCAAATTGAAGGGCGTACCGGCTGCCGAGCCGACTACCGGGATCATCGGCACTCAGCTCCTCACACGCTATGTGCTTCCATTCGAGCTGGCGTCCATTGTGCTGCTGGTTGCGATGGTGGGAGCGATCATCCTCGCAAAGGAGGACAAACCCGATGATTCCCCTTAACTGGTATCTCTTCGTGTCGGGGATGCTCTTCTGCATCGGGATATTCGGCGTGCTGAGCCGCCGTAATGCGATCGCGATCCTGATGGGGATCGAGCTGATGCTGAATGCGGCGAACATCAATCTGGTGGCGTTCGGGCGATTCATGGACCCTTCGGTGCTCGCCGGGCACGTATTCGCCGTGTTCGTGCTGACGGTCGCTGCGGCGGAGGCGGCAGTCGGACTTGCGATCATAATCGCGGTGTACCGGAATATCGAGCATATCAACGTTGATAAGATCAATATTATGAAGTGGTAACAAGGGAATGGTTGATGGTTAATGGCTAATGGGGCTGGCTTCATCAACCATGAACCATTAATCATTTAACCATTTGATTTGCGATGGCTGAATCTCTAAGACCCATAGTCTCATATACGTGGCTGATACCGGTGATGCCGCTGGCGGCGTTCGGGCTGATACTGCTCACGGGCAGGAAGGGCCCGGGACGCGGGGCGTATGTCGCCATCGGTGCGATTGCGGCCTCATTCGTGCTTTCCATGCTCGTGGTGGCATGGACGGTGTCCAACTCGGCGCAGTCGTTGAAAGGCCCGTATGTCGCCGGCGGGCATGCGTCTGCTCACATCGAGTACAGCAACGAACCTCGCGAGGAAGAGACACCTCATCCATGGCAGCCGGTCGGGATCTACAACATACAGCCCTATACTGAGCATTATGATCTGGCGCCTGAGCCCTTCGCCCGAAGCGTCCCGTGGGTGACAATCGGCGGCCAGCCGATCAGGATGGGGTTTGTAGTTGATCCGCTGACTGCCGTGATGCTCGTCGTCGTGACCGTAGTCACCCTCCTGGTCGAGGTTTACTCGATCGGCTACATGCACGGCGATGTGCGATATCCGCGGTTCTTCGCATACCTATCGCTCTTTTCAGCCGCGATGCTGTCACTGGTCATTGCGGACAATCTGCTCCTGTTCTTCGTCTCGTGGGAGCTGGTGGGGTTGACCTCATACCTGTTGATCGGGTTCTGGTTCGAGCGTCCGACCGCAATGCGAGCGGCGAAGAAGGCGTTCATCGTGACCAGGCTGGGCGACGTCGGCCTGTTCCTCGGGGTGCTGCTGCTCTTCTGGTATACGAAGACGGTGAATCTCCGCGAGATATTCGAGCAAATCCCCAGCCTGCTCGGCATGACCCTTCACCTGGGAAAGACGGCGCTTCCGATCATGCCGCTCGCGGGACTTCTGCTGTTTGCGGGAGCGGTGGGGAAATCGGCCCAGTTCCCGCTCCACGTCTGGCTTCCCGACGCCATGGAAGGCCCGACCCCAGTCAGCGCATTGATCCACGCGGCGACGATGGTTGCAGCGGGCGTGTACCTCGTCGGGCGGATGTACCCCGTGTTCGCGTACTCCGATCACTCGGTTTCGCTGACCGTTGTTGCGGTCATTGGGGCAATAACGGCGCTCATGGCGGCGACGATCGCTACCGTCGTCAATGATATCAAGCGGGTGCTGGCATACTCCACCATCAGCCAGCTCGGTTACATGATGCTGGCCCTGGGAGTCGGCGGATACACGGCCGGGCTGCTTCACCTGCTGACCCACGCGTTCTTCAAGGCGAATCTGTTCCTCGGCTCAGGGAGCGTTATTCACGGCACGGGCACGCAGGACATCCAGCAGATGGGCGGCTTGCGGAGGCATATGCCGAGGACTTATTGGACGTTCCTGATCTCATCCGCGGCATTGATGGGCGTACCGTTCACCGCCGGCTTCTTCAGCAAAGACGAGATCCTGCTGGAGGCGTTCCACGTGAACAAAGTGCTGTTCTCGATGGGGCTGGCGGCGGCATTCCTGACGGCATTCTATATGACAAGGTTGATCTCGCTGACGTTCTGGGGCGAGCAGCGTGACCCGCAGATTCACGCCCACGAGAGCCCGAGGGTCATGACGACCCCGCTGATCTTCCTGGCGATCCTCTCGGTCGTCGCGGGGTATGTAGCCTGGCCGACGAAGAACCTGTTCCACGAGTTCCTGCACTTCGGCGAGGGCCATGCTGAGTTCAGTTGGCAGGTCGCGACGATGGCAACCCTGGCGGCGGCGCTGGGCATCGGCCTGGGACTGGCGCTCTTCTGGAAGCGGGTCATTGATCCGTCCATCTTCCGGCGAGCGCTCCCCTGGGCGTATAACCTGCTGGCGAACAAGTACTACTTCGACGAGATTTACTGGGCGATCCTGGTAGTGCCCATGTTCTGGACAATGAACCTGTTGGCGAGGTTCGATCAAAAGATCATTGACGGGTTCGTCAACGGAGTCGCATACGTGACGGTGGCGCTGAGCATTCTTCAAGCGTGGATTGACAAGTGGATCGTGGATGGAATCGTCAACTTCACGGGCGGATTCGTAAAATTGTGGGGGCGGTTCTTCCGCTTCGCGCAGACGGGCCTGCTCCAGGATTACGCGCTCATCGTGTTCGTGGGATTGCTGATGATAATCGGGGTTTATCTCTATAAGTGGTGACGTGCCAAGGTTGTAGGTTATGGGTTGTGGGGTGCCCTAAAACCTAAAACCAAAAACCTATAACCCATGGCAGAGAGTATGAGGGGTGACGCTTAATGCATGATTGGATTCTAACCTTAATAACCTTCCTCCCCCTCCTCGGGGGAGTGATTATCCTTTTCATCCCGAGAGAGCGGGCGGGGGCGATAAAGGTCACGGCGCTGGTATTCAGCCTGCCGTCGCTGGTGCTTTCGATCCTCCTCTGGATCTGGTACGACCCCTCGAAGCACGGGATGCAGTTCGTCCAGAACGTCCGGTGGATTCAGGCGCTGAATGTGCATTATTACATGGGCGTTGACGGGATCAGCGTACCGTTGATCTTCCTCACAGCGCTTCTTACAACGCTGTCGCTAATCTACTCGTGGATCATCAACGAGCGGCCGAAGGAGTATTTCTCGCTGTTCCTGCTGCTCGAGACCGGCATGCTGGGAGTTTTCACGTCGCTGGACTTCTTCCTGTTCTACATTTTCTGGGAAGTGAGCCTCGTGCCGATGTACTTCCTGATCGGAATCTGGGGCGGGCCGAGGAAAGAATATGCAGCAATCAAGTTCTTCCTGTACACCCTGGTCGGCAGCGTGGCGATGCTGCTGGCGATCATCGGCGTGTATTTCTATACCGAGCCGCACACTTTCAGCATTCCTGAGGCAATCCGGCAGATACCCTTCCACGGGATGCCGACGCTCGAATCGCTGGCTTTCCTGGCGTTCTTCCTGGCGTTTGCCATCAAGGTGCCGATGTGGCCTTTCCACACCTGGCTTCCCGATGCTCACGTGGAAGCACCGACAGCAGGCAGCGTGATTCTGGCGGGCATTCTGCTGAAGCTCGGCGGCTACGGCTTCATAAGAATCTCCCTCCCCATGATGCCCGACGCGGCGCAGAAGTACTCGATTTATCTCGCCATCCTGGCGCTGATAAGCATCATCTATGGGGCGCTGGTGGCGATGGCGCAGAAGGATATGAAGAAGCTGATCGCCTACTCCTCCGTCAATCACATGGGTTACGTGATGCTGGGGATTGCGGCGGCTTCGGCCGGGTTCGGTTCGCTGGTGGATAAGACGATGGCCCTGAACGGGGCGATGCTCCAGATGTTCGCTCATGGATTGATTACGGGCGCATTGTTCCTTCTGGTCGGGGTGATCTACGAGCGCACGCATAACCGAGACCTGGATCAGTTCGGCGGACTTGGCGCACGGATTCCGGTCTACGGCGGACTTCTCGCATTCATGGCGCTCGCATCACTGGGATTGCCGGGATTGGCCGGGTTCGTATCCGAGTTCTTCGTGTTCAGAGGGGCAATCGGCGTGTATACCATCATCACGGCGCTGGCCGGATTGGGAATCATCCTGAACGCCGCGTACTTGCTATGGATGATCCAGCGAGTGCTGCTTGGCCCGCTCAACCCTCGATGGGCCGAGGTGCCGGATATTGACAAGCGCGAGGTCGTGAGCCTCGTTCCATTGGCGGCGCTCACTATTCTGGTGGGAGTTGTTCCGGCGATCCTGATCGGGACATTCAATAATTCGCTGATGCAGATTGTGAGAGCAGTGGTGAGAGGATGAGGAAGCAATGGCCGATGGTCGAGGGTCCATGGTCTAAGAAGACCTGCCCCATTGACCATTGACCATTGACCATTGACCATGAAGTTTAACTTATTCTACATATCGCCTGAGTTGATCCTGGCCCTCGGGGGGCTGATGGTCCTGGCAGTCGGACTCGCTGCCCGCCGAGGTCGCAAGCTCGGCATCATATCGCCTGAGATCCTGAGCCTGGCAGTGCTCGCGGGAGCGCTCGTGCCCACGGTTATGTTCTTCAGCCGGGCGCACGTCATGAAGGGCATACCCCAGTTCGTGCTGAGCGGGATGAAGTCGGGCATGATGGCGGTTGACGGGCTGGCGGTCTTCTTCAAGATCATCGCTATCCTCTCGACGGCGATCGTCATCTTCCTTTCCATGGAGTATTTCAAGGGCCTGGATTTCCATCGCGGCGAGTATTACGCCCTCCTGATCTTCGCCACGCTGGCCATCACGATGCTCGCGGCCTCGACCGACCTCATCATGATCTACCTGTCGCTCGAGTTCCTGAGCATCACTTCATACGTACTCGTCGGCTACATGAAGAAAGACCCGAAATCGAATGAAGCCGCGGTCAAGTACTTCCTCTACGGCTCGATCGCCGCTGCCGTGATGCTCTATGGGATGTCCATACTCTATGGGTTCACCGGAACAACGAACATCCTCAGCATTGCGGAGTCACTGCTGTCATATACTCTTGACATCGGGCCAACCCACATACTCTTCCTGGCCACCCTGTTTGTACTCGTGGGCTTTGGTTTCAAGGTCTCCATGGTGCCGTTCCATCACTGGGCGCCCGATGCTTATGAAGGCGCGCCGACGCCCATAACCGCGTTCCTGTCGGTCGGTTCGAAGGCGGCCGGGTTCGCAGTGATCGCTCGAGTGCTGGCGACGAGCATCAGGCCGGATGTCCTCTGGTGGGCGCCCCTGGTGATGATCCTCTCGGGCGTGACTATGACCATCGGCAATCTGGTGGCGATCCCCCAGATGAACATCAAGCGAATGCTGGCATATTCGAGCATCGCCCAGGCCGGATACATACTCCTCGGCATCTCGGCAATGGCATACACGCCCACGGCGCTGACTGCGGTCATCATCTACATCTTCATCTACCTGTTCATGAACCTGGGCGCATTCACGGTGGTGACGCTTCTTTCGGCCAAGCTGAAATCCGACCATTTGAAGGACTATGCCGGCCTCATACGCCGAGCGCCGATTCACGCCGTCGCGCTGGCAGTCTTTCTGCTCTCACTCGCGGGAATCCCGCCGACCGCCGGCTTCCTTGCCAAGTTCTACCTGTTCCTTGCGGCGGTCAATGCCCAGGACAACCAGATCCTCTGGCTGACGATCGTCGCTCTGGCGAACACCGTCATCTCGATCTACTATTACATGAACGTCGCACGGCTGATGTTCTTCCGGGAGCCGGCGAGCCTCGAGCCGATACCTCAGTCGCGACCATTGAACTTCGTCCTTGGCCTGACTTTGGCCATGACATTTATCATATTGCTGTATCCCAGGCCGTTCATCCGCCTTGCGGAGATGTCGGCCAGAATATTCACCGGTTGATCATGCAAAAGGAATCGAAGGCGGAGTATATCGAGCGGCTATTTGCCTCCATTGCGCCTCGGTACGACTTGCTGAATTCGATCCTGAGCTTCAATTGTCATAAAGGATGGAGAAGATTTGCCGCCAACCATTGCGGTCTCCAGCCCGACGACCGCGCGCTGGATGTGTGCGCCGGCACATTGGACTTCGCGATCGAACTGGCGAAGGTTGTGGGGCGAAATGGAAGCGTGACGGCGGTTGACTTCTGCCGGCCCATGCTTGAAGTCGGGAAGCGGAAGCTTGCAAAGCGAGGGATTGGGAATGTCGCCGTCATGGAGGCCGATGCGGAATCCCTGCCGCTGGAGACGGACAGCTTTCGAGCGGCCACAATCGGATTCGCGCTGAGGAACGTGTCCAGCGTAGAGAAGACGCTCGCGGAGATGGCGAGAGTCGTGACCCCCGGGGGCCGAGTCGTGTGCCTGGAACTCGCGCAGCCTCGCGGACGGCTGTTAAGAGCGATTTACGGCTTGTACTCCAACCGGTTCCTCCCGTTTATAGGGAGCGCGGTCAACGGTAAAAGGGAACCGTACGAATACCTGCCGGCTTCCATCGCGAGTTTCATCTCGCGAGAGGATTTGGCGGCAATTATGGAGAAAGTCGGTCTGACCGATATAGCGATTTATGACCTAACCGGTGGCACTGCCACCGTTCATGTAGGAACCAAGAAATGACTATACCTGCAACAAGAATAGAAAGCAAGCGGCCCGCTCCCAGCTTCCTGCATCCCATCGAGAGCGAGCTTCAGCAGGTGGAGGAAGTGCTTCATGCCGAGCTGACGTCTTCGATCCCGACGGTCTTCGCCGTGACGAGGCACATACTGGATGCCGGTGGGAAGCGGCTGAGGCCGTCACTGGTGCTGCTGTGCGCTCGAGCGTGCGAGCCGAAGGGAAGCATCTCCAGGGCGATCGGGATCGCGGCGAGCGTCGAGCTGATCCACATGGCGACCCTGATGCACGACGACGTCATAGACGGGGCGGATTCCCGACGAGGGCAGCGGACCGCGAACTCTTATTGGGGGAATCAAGTCTCGGTGCTGGCGGGCGACTACATGCTGGCGAAGGCGACCTCCTTGCTGGGGGCTGACGGCGATGCGGAGTTGATTCGGATTCTATCTCAAGCGATGATTTCCATGACCGAGGGCGAGATCGGGCAGATCGAGGCCAAGGGTGATACCGGCGGTTCCATAGACGGCTATATCTCCATCATCCGCGCCAAGACGGCTGAATTCATGGCCGCTTGCTGCCGAATGGGGGCGGTCATCGGAGGTGGATCTTCGCCGATGAGAGAAGCTCTCGCGGAGTATGGCCTAAACCTGGGAACCGCGTTCCAGATCACGGACGACCTGCTCGATCTGGTGGGCGATCCGTCCGAGACGGGCAAGCCAATCGGCGGCGACATCTACCAGGGCAAGGTGACCCTGCCGGTGATCCTGGCGCTGGAGGAGTCAGCCGACCGGGCGATGGAAGACATCTTCCGCAAGAGTGAGGCCAAGCCTTCGGATGTGGACTTCATCAGGCAGAAGGTACTCGAAACCGGGGCGACCGAAGGCACATTGAGGATCGCCGGCGAGTACATCGGGAAGACAGTCGAAAGCCTCGAATGCCTGCCTCCTTCGGAAGCTCGATCCTCACTGGTCGCGCTGGCGCGTCACGTCATCAGCCGGAAGAAGTGATCGCCATCCAATTCTATTTGCTTTTTGCGCCGAGACTCTTGGCGTAGGAGGCGACTTGCTCGATCTGCTCCTCTGTCAATGTATCCTTAAACGCCGGCATGCCGTCAATGCCGTTCTTTATCCGGCTCTGGATGTCTGCGAGGGTCATCTTGCTCACACGAGTGCGCCAACCGGTGATGGCATTGCCGTCCGCCCCATGACATCGAGCGCAGTTCTGAGCGAAGATGGCCTTCCCCGGAGGAGGTGGCGCGTCGCCCGTAGCAGGTTTACTCTGCATACCCGGCATCATTCCGCCCATGCCGGGACCCATTCCCGAACCGGGATTCATTGACGACCAGTGCTGGTTGAATTGGTCCCTCTGCTCGGGAGTGAGGACATCCAGCACCTTGTCATGGCCGGCCTGGCGAGCGGCCTGGGCCTGAGTCTGTTTCTCCGCGGATGACAGATTCGGATCTCTCATGATTGAAGCGACCTTACTCTGAGTTTCCTGCCGGATTGCGACGATCTTTGATTGCTGATCGGCAGTGAGCGTAACTCCCGGAACATAGCCCTGGTTCATCATGCCGGGCCCCATACCTCGACCGCCGCCGGTCCCCATGGGACAACCCATTCGCCAGTTTGACTGGAATTGCTGCAGCTGCTGGGGAGTAAGGACGTCCAACACCTTCTGGTGACCGGCCATGCGAGCGGCCTGGGCCTGAGCCTGCTTCTGAGCCGCTGAAAGACTCGAATCGCTCAT